>JAUZPW010000099.1 GCA_030705725.1 Bacillota bacterium | reverse complement strand
CTGTTTATGCAGAAAAAAATTTCCATGCTGCGGCAGAAAAGATAAAGGCTGAAATGAAAGCTGTAAGCAAAACCGTTTTATGTACAGCGTATTTTGTTTATACCTGTAATTCTACTATTTTCCAACGCATTTACAAGAGTGTTTTTTAGTTGATTTTTATCTTTTTTTATATAAATATGTTTTATTTTAGTACCCAATATAAAAACAAAAAGCCGGCATAAAGCCGGTTTTTTGTGACGTTTTTCATTGTAAAACGCACTTTTCTATGTTTTCAATTTAAAAACAGGGAGCTGCGTCAAAAGCATCCCCGCCAGCATAAGGGCGCAGCCTGAAATTTCTCGGATATTCAGAGTCTGATGAAGTATAAGAAAATCGCCGACAGCGGCAAAAACCGACTCCATGCTAAGCAGAATCGACGCGTGCGCGGGCTGCGCGTATTTCTGCCCGACCGCCTGAAGCGTATAAGCTACGCCGACCGAACAGATTCCCCCGTATAAAACGGGAACTGCGGCGGCTGTAACGGCGCTTAAGGTTATGTTCTCAAAGACGGCTGCGGCCGCGAGGCTTAAAAAGGCGCAAACGGCAAACTGATAGAAAGAAAGCTTCAGAACGTCCACTTTCCTCGAATAATGATTTATGATAAGTATATGGGCCGCCCAGAAGAAAGCTCCGATAAATTCATAAAAGTCTCCCGGCGAAACAGAAAAACCCTTCGTAACGCTAAGAAAATAAAGCCCGGAAAGAGCCGCGGCGCATCCCACCCAGCTGTTGAGCCCGATGTACTGTCTGAGAAAAATGCCCATAAGCGGAACGATGACGAGGTAAAGTCCAGTGATAAAGGCCGCCTTTCCCGCGGTTGTGGACGAAAGGCCGATCTGCTGCAGCGATGCCGCTGCAAAAACAACGGCTCCGGCAATAGCGCCGGGCAGCACGGCGCTTTCCGTACTCTCCCGGGTCTCTTCGTTATTCTTGAAAAGCTTTTTGCTGAAATGCATAACGGGAAGCAATGAGAGGCTCCCGAGGGCAAATCTCAGACCGTTATATGTAAAAGGCCCTAAAAACTTACCGCCTACCCGCTGGGCGATAAAGGCAAATCCCCAGATAGCCGCGGTCAGCAAAAGCATCATATTATATTTTAATTCTTTACTCTTCACGTTATCTTCCTTTGCCGTATATTCGGGCGCGCCCCCCAGTCACCGTTTCCGGCCGCCTTCATCCCGGCGCGCAATGGCAGTATACTATAAATTGGCTGATATTTCAATAAGCCCGAACGCCCCGATTTCTTCATTAGTAATATATAACAAATCCGCCGGGTTTTAACGCCTTAGTTTCGACAGAATAAAGCCTGAATTCTATTGACATCGATAATCCGTCCGAATATACTACATATGAAAATTAAATAATAACGGTAGGTGAGGCTACCGCAGGGATACGGATTACTGCCGCGGAATAGTGGAGACACTACGAGAAGGTAAACAGACTATGTCGTAAACAAGGCATAGTATAATGTAATTTCATCGCCCTGCGAAGCTAAAGCTTGAACGGCGGTAACAGACTTATATGTCTGCATTTTTTGATGCGCTCAGTCTCTTGTCTTGCGTTCGGGCTTGACAGGGGATTATTTTTTTTGCGGAACCCTTTTTAGGTTTTACATAGATATTTTGGTTTATAAGAGGTGAGAATGATGGACGCAGGAAGTATTATAGGCGTAGACCCTTACGGACGAAGTATGCAGCTTGAGAAAGCGGGCGCGCTCTTTTTGCGTCCGTCATCTTCACAGCCGGCGGATAAATTCTGAACGGCGTCTTTTTACGTTCTTCGTCCCGGGTTTATGTCTTGCTTCCTTTTCACAGTTTTTCAGGAGGTAAAGACAATGAACAATAGATTAAAAAAAGCATCCCAAAATACTTTTCGTGAAGACATAATTAAAGAAGAATTGCTTCTTGCGTCAAACGAGGACCAAAACGCGCTGTTTCGCCGTTTTTCCGCAAGCTTAAACGGCTACGACGAAGACGTCGTCGAAGATGCAAGAGATAAATACGGAAAAAACGAGATAACGCATCAAAAGGGCGATTCTCTTTCAAAGCGTTTATTTAACGCGTTTATAAACCCCTTCACCGTCGTGCTGTTTATTCTGGCTGCGATTTCCCTGTTTACGGACATAATCCTCGCGTCGCCTGCCGACAAGAACCCGAGATCCGTGATCATCGTGGCGGTGATGGTGCTTTTAAGCGGGCTGCTTCGCTTCGTGCAGGAAACCCGCTCCGGCAGGGAAGCCGAAAAGCTCGGCGAAATGGTAAAAACCACGATCATGGTGAGGCGAAACCCCTGCGGCAAGGTGGAAATTCCAATCAGCGAAGTTGTGGTCGGCGACATCATCATTCTTGCGGCGGGCGATATGGTTCCGGCCGATGTGCGCATTCTTCAGGCTAAGGATCTTTTTATCAGCCAGTCGTCGCTTACGGGGGAAAGCGAGCCTATAGAAAAATTCGCCCAAATAAACGGCGAGACAGGCAAAAATCCCCTTGACCGCTCTAATCTCGCTTTTATGGGAAGCAACGTGATAAGCGGCTCCGCCGTGGCAATAGCGGTTGCCGTAGGCGACAAAACGGTGTTCGGCTCGATGGCGCGGCAGATAACCGCGGAAAAGACGTCCACCAGCTTTGAAAAAGGCGTGAATTCAGTTTCCTGGATTCTGATACGCTTTATGCTTTTCATGGTTCCCGTGGTATTTTTCATTAACGGCTTTACAAAGGGGAACTGGATAGAGGCGTTTCTGTTCGCTTTGTCCGTTGCCGTCGGCCTTACGCCCGAGATGCTCCCCATGATCGTCTCCGCTAACCTCGCAAAGGGCGCAATGGCGATGTCGAAACAAAACGTCGTCGTAAAGAGCTTAAATTCCATTCAGAATTTCGGAGCCATGGATGTGCTCTGCACCGATAAAACAGGCACGCTGACCAAGGATAAAGTAGTGCTCATGTATTCGCTCGACATCCACGGCAACGAGGACTCCCGCGTGCTGCGCCACGCCTTTCTCAACAGCTACCATCAGACCGGGCTTAAAAACCTGATGGATCTGGCGATAATCAAACACGCGGATGAAAAAGAAATGATCGAGCTCCGCAAGGACTACAGGAAGGTCGACGAAATACCCTTTGATTTCAACCGCCGCCGCATGAGCGTCGTGGTAGCCGATAAAACCGACAAAACGCAGCTCATCACGAAAGGCGCCGTTGAGGAAATGCTCTCGATCTGCCCGTACGCGGAGTACGGCGGCAAAATAGAGCCGATAACGGACGCTATAAAAAAAGAAATCCTTTCGACCGTTGCGCAGTATAACGGCGACGGCATGCGCGTGCTGGGCGTCGCCCAGAAAACCAATCCTTCGCCCGTGGGAGCGTTTTCCGTCGCCGACGAATCCGACATGGTGCTTATCGGCTACCTCGCCTTTCTCGATCCTCCCAAGGAGAGCACGGCGGAGGCCGTCCGCGCCCTCTCCGAATACGGCGTCGCCGTCAAAATCCTTACCGGCGATAACGACGCCGTAACACGCTGCATCTGCCGCAAGGTCGGAATCAAGGTGGATAACCTGCTTTTAGGCTCGGACGTCGGCGAAATGAGCGACGCGGAGCTTTCGTCCGCGGTCGAGGACACAAACGTGTTCGCAAAGCTTTCGCCGCAGCAAAAGACGCGCATCGTGGCGGCTCTGCGCTTAAACGGCCATACCGTAGGCTTCATGGGCGACGGCATAAACGACGCGGCGGCGATGAAGGAAGCCGACGTGGGCATTTCCGTTGATACCGCGGTGGACATAGCTAAGGAATCGGCGGGCATAATCCTGCTTGAAAAAGACCTGACGGTTCTTGAGCGCGGCGTGATCGAAGGCCGAAAAACCTACGCGAACATAATAAAATACATCAAAATGACCGCGAGCTCAAACTTCGGTAATATGTTTTCGGTTATGGCCGCCAGCGCTTTTCTGCCGTTTTTGCCGATGCTGCCGATACAGGTTCTGACGCTGAACCTCATTTACGACATTTCCTGCATCACGATCCCGTGGGACAACGTCGACGCGGACTATCTTAAGACCCCGCGCAAATGGGACGCCTCCTCTATAAGCAAGTTCATGCTCTGGATCGGTCCTGTTAGCTCGGTTTTCGACATTCTCACCTTTTTGGTTATGTACTTTTTCATATGCCCGCTCGTATTCGGCGGCAATTACCACACCTTAGGCTATGCGGCGCAGCTCGGTTTTGTGGCCCTTTTCCACGCGGGCTGGTTCGTCGAGTCTCTTTGCTCTCAGACCCTGGTTATCCATATGATACGCACGCCTCTCATCCCGTTTATCCAGAGCCGCGCCTCTTGGCAGCTTACAACGCTTACGACGCTGGGTATCGCCGTCGGGACGGCAATCCCCTATACCCCTTTGGGAAAGGCTTTATATATGATCCCTCTGCCGGGCGTTTATTTCCCCTGCCTGATCGCGACGATATTTCTCTACATGATATCGGCCACCACGCTGAAAAAAGCATTCGTAAAAAGATACGGCGAGCTTTTGTAGCTCTTTCTTAACTTAATGAAATTAAAAAAAGTTGGCTTTACGCCAACTTTTTTTATTCGCCTGAAATGTCACTTGTCATTTTCCATTTTTCCCATCTCGGCGGTGATTTCCGCCTCGCAGGAGCGCATCGCAAGTATGGTTTTTTCAATCAGCCTGTCCAGATCCCAGCCGAGCATTTCCGCGCCCTTTTCAATAACCTCGCGCGAGCAGCCTGCGGCGAAATTCAGCGTTTTGAATTTCTTCTTCACCGATTTTGCCTCCATGTCCTGAACGCTTTTAGAGGGCCTGATGATTGCCGCCGCCCATATGAGCCCCGTCAGCTCGTCGGCGGCAAAAAGGATCTTTTCCATTTCATGCTCGGGCTTAATATCCACCGTCAGCCCGTAGCCGTGGCTGCAGACCGCGTGGATAATATCCTCCGGGACCCCGTTTTCCCTAAGAATCTCCTGTGCCTTTATGCAGTGGGCTTCCGGGAACTGCTCGAAATCGATATCGTGCAAAAGGCCGACGATGCCCCAGTATTCCGCGTCTTTTCCGTAGCCGAGATCTTCGGCGTACCATTTCATAACGCCTTCAACGGTTAAAGCGTGCTGAATGTGAAAAGCTTCCCTGTTGTATTTTTCAAGGAGCCTCCGCGCTTCTTCCCTGTTTATTGCTTCGCTCATGCTAACCACCCGCCGATAATAATATTTAGAACTTATTATACCACTTTTTCCCCTTAAAGTATCTATTTCGCGGCGGGTTATAATTTCAGACGGCTGTAAACGCCTGCGACAGGTCGTCAATAAGGTCGTCAATGTGCTCGATGCCGACGGAAAGCCGGATCGTGTTCGGCCTGATCCCCGAATCGAGCAGCTCTTTGCCGTTCATCTGTGAATGCGTGGTGCTCGCGGGGTGGATAACGAGGGATTTTACGTCGGCAACGTTTGCAAGCAGGGAAAAAATCTTAAGCCTGTCTATAAACGCTTTCGCCTCTTCGGCCCCTCCCTTGATTTCAAAGGTAAAAATCGAGCCTCCTCCCCCCGGAAAATATATTTTGTACATATCGTTATACGGGCTGGTTGCGAGAGAAGGATGCTTTACCCGATCCACTTTCGGATGGTTTTCTAAGAATTTCGCCAGCTTTACAGCGTTTTTTACATGGCGCTCCACGCGAAGAGACAGCGTCTCAAGCCCCTGTAAGAATAAAAAGGAGTTGAAGGGGCTGAGCGCGGCGCCCGTATCCCTAAGCAAAACCACCCTCGCCCTCGTTATATAGGCCGCGCCGCCCGCAGCTTCGGTAAAGCGTACTCCGTGATAACCCGCGTCCGGCTCGGTAAGACCCGGGAATTTTCCGGACGCTTTCCAGTCGAATTTTCCTCCGTCGATAATTACTCCGCCGATCGATGTGCCGTGTCCG
>JAUZPW010000098.1 GCA_030705725.1 Bacillota bacterium | reverse complement strand
CAAAAAAAACTCCGCGCCGTTTTTTTCTTTCTGCTGCGCGCGCCGCAGTTCCGCCTCAAAATTGGGCGCGTTTATATTTAGAGCCGCGCCTATAAAATAGCCGTCGTCCGCAAACGCTTCCGAATTCAGGCTTTTTATATATGATATAAGATTTATTGAATGCAGACTGAACACGCCCCTGTCGGTGAAATCAGGGACAGGCCCCATCGGGTCTCCGGTCAGTGCGAGAACGCTTCCGATATTCTCCATTTTCCCGGCAAGCAGAATGGATTTTATTCCGACCGTGTTCCGATCGCGGCAAGACAGATGCGGCAGCACGTCTATAGACACCTCGCGCCGGACTAAAGCCGCGCACATCATGCTGTCCGCTCTCGCCCTGGACAGCGGAGAGTCGGGGAATGTGATAAGATCGGCACCGGCATCTTTAGCGGCTCTGGCGCGTTCGATAAGCGGCTGCGCGTCAGCTCCCGCAGGGGGCGAGAGCTCGACTGCAATCACCTTTTTGCCGCTTTTTAATTTTTCACGGAAGCTGTTTACGGAAAGCGACGCTTTGCGCTCTTCCGTCTTTGCGGCAATAGTTAGCTCGCCGCCCGAAATTTTCAGCAATTTCGACGCTTCTTTTATATGTTCCGGGGTAGTTCCGCAGCATCCTCCGAGAATCACGGCGCCGCACTGTGAAATTTCGAACAGCTTGTTTGCAAAATATGAAGCGTTGTCGTTGTAAAGAATACGTCCCCCGGACAAAACCGGATAGCCCGCGTTCGGCATAACCGACGCCGGCTTGCCTACAGCCGGCATACCGCGGAAAAGCTCCTTTATATGCGACGGGCCGCAATAGCAGTTTAACCCGACCGCGTCGATATTTTTGTCCCCGGCCGCAGCTTTTATAAGCGCTTTGTAAAATATACCCCGCCGCGTATAGCCGTCCTGCGACACGGCAAACGAAAAAATGATAAAAGCCTCCGGATTTTTCTTTTTGATATGCCCTAAAACCGGTTCCATTATCTCGTATTCGGGAAAGGTCTCAAACAAAAAACAGTCCGCGCCAAAGTCCAGGAATATATCCGCGATGCCAATGTACTCCGAAACGGTCTCCTCGCGGGTTTCATGCATAAAAGGCCCTATATCCGCAAAAACAAAAGCGCCGTAGGACTCCTCCTTTGCCAGCTTAAAGCCGTTTTCAACCACCGTGCGCACCGTGGAAAAATCCGATTTCAGCGCATGCGTGTTCGCCCCGAAGGTGTTGGTTTTTATGGCCTGAGCACCCGCCTCGATGTACCGCCTGTGGATTTCCCTGACGGTGTCCGGGCGGTTCAGGTTTGCAAGCTCGCAGGGCGCTTCGTCACCGGTCAGCGAAAAATAATAGCTGCCGAAAGCGCCGTCGAAAAGCAGCCGCCCGCCGGATAAAAAATTTTTCAAAAAAGCACCCCCGGATATTTAAGAATAAACCTAATGGGGGGCAGCCTTTATCCGTTCGGGCCTTTTCATTAAAACAAGGCTCGGACGGTGACAGCCGCCCCCCTCATACGGCTTTCAAGCCGTAAGCATATTAATTTACTTCGTGCCGAAAATGCGGTCGCCCGCGTCGCCCAGTCCGGGCACTATATAGCCGTGATCGTTCAGGCAGTCGTCCTTCGCCGCGCAGAAAATTTCAACGTCCGGATGATCCTTCTGCATTTTGTCAATGCCTTCGGGAGAGGCTATTATGCACATCAGCTTGATGCTCTTTACGCCGTAGTTTTTAATGAACTGAACCGCGGCCGAAGCCGAACCTCCGGTCGCAAGCATCGGGTCGAGCACAATAACGTCGCGTTCGCTTATATCGTTCGGAAACTTGCAGTAATATTCGACCGGCTGCAGTGTGTCGGGGTCCCTGTATAAGCCGATATGTCCGACTTTTGCCGCAGGAACAAGGTTTAGTATTCCGTCCACCATGCCGAGCCCCGCGCGCAAAATAGGCACGATAGCCATTTTTTTGCCCGATATAACCTTTGTTTTCGTAAACGCTATGGGCGTTTCAAGCTCCACTTCCTTAAGCGGAAGATCGCGCGTAGCTTCGTAGCACATAAGCATCGCAATTTCGCTTATAACCTCTCTGAACTCTTTGACCCCCGTTGTCTTGTCGCGGATAATGGAAAGCTTGTGCTGGATGAGCGGATGGTCCATAATGTGTACCTGTTTCACGTCGGATACGCCCCCTGTATTGTATTAAATTTATTTTAAGTGCTTCTTTTCAATCGCCGAAACAATATCAAGCCTTGTTCTGTGTCTCTCGCCGCCTTCGAAAAGCGTAGTCAGAAAAATTTCAGCTATTTCGCAGGCCGCCCCCGGCCCCGTAATCCGTTCGCCGAGACAAAGAATATTTGCGTCGTTATGAAGCCTCGTGTATTTCGCGCTGAAATAATCGCTCACCGCGGCGGCTCTGATGCCGGGGATTTTGTTCGCGGCTATCGACATGCCGACGCCCGTCCCGCATATAAGGATTCCAAGCGGATGCCGCCCGTCGGCCACGGCGTCCGCGACCTTCTCTGCGTATTCCGGATAATGGCAGCTTGCGGCGTCAAAAGTGCCGTAATCAACGAATTCAAAGCCTTTTTGAGCCAGATATTTAACAATAATTTCCTTAAGTGAGAATCCCGCGTGATCCGAGCCTATCGCATAGGTTGCCTTCATTTTTTAAGCTCCCCCAGTTTTTTCATTCGTTCCCGTTCCGCCTGACAAAGCCTGAGATACGAAACGGAGATTTCGCCCGGACTTTTAAGAGCCCCCGAGAGCGCCATAACGTCCGCCGCCCGCGCGATCCCGTATGCGTTCTGGAACCTGAGATTTTCGGGCGCAAGAGTTAAATCAAGGCCCTTTTCCGATAAAATATTATAGCACAGCGCCGCGCCGTCTCCAACTAAAATATATTTTTTATGCGTTTGACTCAGCTCACGTCCAAGCTCGTCGATGGAAAGCGCCCGATCCGGACAGAGCCTCGCCGCGCTCCCCTTTTCGGCTCTGAAAAGGGCATTGTATACGTTATTTGCGCGCGCGTCCATAACGGCGCAAATAATATCGTCTGAAAAGAGAAGGTTCCATGCCATTCCTTCAAGAGTGGAAACGGCGGCGCATGGCTTGTCCTGCGCGAAAGCAAGGCCTTTAACCGTGGAAACGCCTATTCTCAGCCCGGTAAAAGAGCCCGGCCCGGCCGCGCACGCGAAAACGTCCATATCCTGAATTTTGAGCCCCGCGTTTTTAAGCATCACGTCGATCATCGGCAGAAGCGTCCTGCTGTGGGTAAACCCCATGTTCTGATAGCTTGCGGCCAGGATTTTCCCGTCTTCAATTACGGCTGCGGACGCGGGCGCGCCTGAGGTTTCACAGGCAAGTATTTTCATATTTGTCCCCCCGCTCCGTTATCGTGATTATACGCGAACCCTCGCCGTCAGCCTTGATACTGACATCGTATCGCTTTGCGGGCAGCGAACCCTCAATTCTCTCGCTCCATTCCACAATCGTAACGCCCCCGGCGTCAAGATAATCCTCCCAGCCTATGTCAAAAAGCTCTTCGGCGGAGTTAAGCCTGTAAAGATCGAAATGGTAAACGGGCAGGCTTCCCTTATATTCGTTAACGATTGCGAAGGTCGGGCTCGTAACCCGCCCCTTAACTGATAAAGCGCGCGCCGCGCCGCGCACAAACGCCGTTTTTCCGGCGCCAAGCTCCCCGAAAAGCGCGACAACGTCGTTCGCCTTAAGCCTTTTGCCGAGCGTCTCGCCCGCCGCTTCCGTATCGGCTGGGGAATAAGAATGGATTTCCATGTGCACCTCGAATGCTTAAAACATTTAATTTATTATATCATAGAGTGCCGCCGGTATGATATAATTTATCATATTTTGCGTTTGTTTTTTGTCTTTGCGGAAGCTTTCGGCGAGACGGTTTTTGTCCCGGGTTCCTGTGTTTTTTTGCCAGCGTTTAGCTTCGAATAACGTATTTCTGTTCGGCCTTTTGTGTTATAATAGACGAAGCGAAGGAGGGATGCGCTTTGCAGGAATTTTTTACTCAGATTAAAACGGCCGTTAAAAACTATCTAAGGCAGGCGGATCTCTATCTTCTGGTGCTTGCGCTTTTGTCGTCCGGCTTCGGCATGGTGCTCATATACAGCGCGACAAGAAGCTACGATACGAATCATTATATGTATATTCAGCTTGCGGCGTTGCTCATCGGATTATGCGCTTTTATAGTTATTTCTTTTATAGACATTGACCTTATTTCGAACCTCTGGGTATGGCTTTTCTGTTTAAACCTCGTTTTACTGGCTTCTCTCGCTTTTCTCGGCGTCGGCGCCGAGACGGTCGGGAATAAGAGCTGGATCCGTTTCGGCCCCATAGGCATTCAGCCCGCCGAAATAGGCAAAATCATATTCATATTCACCCTGTCTCAGCACCTGTCCCTGCTTAAGGACAGATTAAACCGCCTGCCGTCCATCATGCAGCTTTCCCTTCACGCGCTCATAACGGCCGCCTTTGTCTACGTCTTCTCCGAGGACCTCGGAATGACGCTCGCCTATTTGTTTATTTTTGTAGTTATGATTTTTGCCGCGGGGCTTGCAAACCGTTATATTTTTATCGGCGCGGGCCTGCTTATCGGCATGGCTCCCGTCGCCTGGCACTTTCTTAAGGGTTACCAGAAAACCAGAATTTTAGTTATATTTAATCCGTCGCTCGACCCCGATACCGCCTATCACGCTTTGCAGAGCCAGATAGCACTCGGTGCCGGCCAGCTTACGGGCCGCGGCTTTTTGCAGGGCCGCCAGACTCAATACAGCATTCTTCCGACCAAGCACACCGATTTTATTTTTTCAGTCGCGGGCGAGGAATTCGGGTTTTTAGGCTGTATGATTGTAATCGGACTTTTATCGCTTTTGATCCTTCGCATTTTTTACGTCGCTTTTAAGTCAAGCTCCGATTTTTCCTATCTTGTATGCATCGGAATAGGCGGAATGCTTCTGTTCCAGACCTTTGTCAATATCGGAATGTGCGTCGGCATAACCCCTGTAATAGGCCTCACTCTCCCCCTGTTCAGCTATGGCGGCTCCTCGATGGTCACGACTTTCACGGTGCTGGGCATTGTGTCCGGCATCAGGATGCGCGGCCGCCCCAAATGGCTGTAAAAGCGAAATAAATTGCCCCTCCTTTGAATATAAATAAGAAAAGGGGAGGTGATTTTTACGCAGCCGAATAAAAACGAGGAAATAGATACGCTGAGAATAATCGCCTCCCTTTTCTGGATTGCGGGCGCGGTTCTTACGCTTTACGTGGCGATTCTGGTATATAAGCAAAATCAAAAAGTCGATTAAAGCCGGGAAAACACCCCGGCTTTTTTTATTTGTTCTTTTTTTCCTCTTGCATTTTAACCGCGGTCCTGCATATAATAAAAGCAGAACATATGTTCTGCGGAGGGCTGCTTATGGACCGCGTTATACTGCATGCCGATCTGAATAACTTCTACGCCTCGGTTGAATGCCTTTACCGTCCCGGCCTGAGGGAAAAGCCCGTTGCCGTAGGCGGAGACCCCGAAGCGCGCCACGGAATAATTCTTGCCAAAAACTATCCCGCGAAAAAACTCGGCGTAAAAACCGGCGAGGCCATCTGGCAGGCAAAGCAAAAATGCCCGGATCTTATAGTGCTGAAGCCCGATTACGGGCTTTATCTGCGCTTTGCTCGCATGGCGCGCAAAATCTATTCGGACTATACCGACCAGATCGAGCCTTTCGGCCTTGACGAAGCCTGGCTCGACGTCACGGGCAGCGTGAGCCTGTTCGGAAGCGGCGGGCAGATAGCGGAAGAAATACGCGCGCGGTTTAAGCGTGAACTCGGGCTTACCGGTTCTATAGGCGTAAGCTGGAACAAGATATTCGCGAAGCTCGGCTCCGATATAAAAAAGCCCGATGCCGTAACGCCGATAACTAAAGAAAATTATAAGGAAACCGT
>JAUZPW010000097.1 GCA_030705725.1 Bacillota bacterium | reverse complement strand
GATTGATCTTTTGCCCCAGACCGAGCTTGTGCGCGACAAGGGCTATGAGATTCTTTTCTGCACCGACGATATAGACGAGTTCGCTCTTCGCATGATCGGCGATATTGACGGAAACGAATTCCTTTCCGTCTCGTCCAAAGACTTGAACCTCGGCGACGAAGAGGAAAAGCAGGAGCTTAAGAAAACAGAGGAAGAGAGCCGCGCTCTGTTGGACTCAATAAAGGACGCCCTGTCCGGAAAAGTCAGCGAGGTTCGCCTTTCCGGACGGCTTAAATCCCATCCCGTCTGCCTGACGGCTTCCGGCGAGGTCTCGCTCGAGATGGAAAAAATACTTAACGCAATGCCGGTCGATCAGAAGGTAAAAGCTACTAGGGTTCTCGAAATCAACTCCTCTCACCCCGTTTTTGAAGTTCTTAAGAAAGCCTGCGCCGAAGATAAGAGCAAAATTGAAAAATATGCCTCCCTGCTTTATAATCAGGCGCTTCTAATTGAGGGCCTGCCGGTAGAGAACCCCGTCGAGTTTTCCGAAATGATCTGCTCTTTGATGTTGTAACTCAAAAAATTGCCAAAAAACCGGTTGGGCCTTTCTGTGAAGTGACCCCAAAAAGTTAGACAAATATTTAGTTAAGCAGCCATAAGGGCTTGCTGTCTGTGCAAAACGGGTGGCAAGCCCTTAAGTTTTGCCTTGATACGGCGATTATTGTAGTAGTCAAGATACTCAATCAGTTCAGCGATAAAATGATCAATTGATTCGAAATCTTGCAGGTAGAGCAGCTCACTTTTGAGTAGACCAAAGAAGTTTTCTATCACAGCGTAGTCCAGACAATTGCCTTTACGGCTCATGCTCTGTCGGACACCCTTCTTTTTGAGCATCCGTTGAAACTGCTTATGCTGGTACTGCCACCCCTGATCCGAATGGAGGATGAGGTTGGTGTTATCTGGGATGGTGGCAAAAGCCTTGTCTAGCATGGAGGTCACCATAGATAATACCGGCCTGTCCGAAATTGTATAGCTAACGATATCCCTGCTGCACAAATCCAGAATCGGCGACAGATAGAGCTTCTGGCCAAACAAATTGAACTCTGTAACATCGGTAACCCATTTCAGATTCGGTTTTTCTGCCTTAAAGTCACGAGCCAAAAGATTTGGCGCCACCTTGCCGATTTCGCCTTTGTAAGATCGGTATTTCTTCATTCTGACGCGGCAGACGATACCTAGCTGTTTCATCAACTTCTGAACTGTCTTGTGATTCACAACATAGCCATGATTCCGCAGTACCAGTGTGATTCTCCGATAGCCGAATCGGCCTTTGTTTTCTATGTATATCAACCCGATTTGTTCTTTGATTTCGCTGTATTTATCCGGATTTCTTTGCCTTTTTAGATGGTAGTAATACGTGGCACGCGATAACTTCGCCACGTCGAGGAGTACATCGAGCTTATGCTTCTGCCTTAGTTCCGTCACGACTTCTGCTTTTTCTCTCGCTGTACCCTCTCGGATACTAAGGCTTGCAATTTTTTTAGGTAGTCAATCTCAGCTTTCAGTCGTTGGTTCTCAGCAATCAGATCTTCTTCTACCTTCTTGTCCAACTTTGGTGGTCGCCCTTTTTGTGTGCCACCAGCAGCGCAGGCACGGCCACGGCGTTCAATGTATAGTCCTTCTGGTCCTTCCTCGAGGTATATACGCTCCCAACGTTGGATTGCCATTTTATCGGTGATTCCATATTTCCTCGTAGCTTCCCGGTAGCTGAGCCGATTCTTTCTGATATCCTCAACGACCTTTTGCTTGAATTCCCCTGAATACGGGGCCCCTTTCGGCATTAAAACACCCCCAAAGTTATTTCAGTATATCATACTGTCTAACTTTGGGGGGGCACTTCATCTGCTGCCCAACCGGTTTTTTTTCTTAAAATTTCATTTTTTGAATATTTACTTCGAAATCAGATAATTCCTTTTCAAGAGCTTCCGCCTCGCGGTCGGCCCCGTCGATAAATTCCAGGATAATCAGTCCGCGAGGGCTGCATGAGTCTTTTGATGCGCTGTGCAGGCCGAGCCTGGTATTTATATAGCAGCCGTATTTGGTAAAAAGCTCCTGCACTTTAGGGGCGTTTTCGACGCGTTCGCGAAGTTCAATTCCCATAATCGTTTTTGACATTTTCAAAATACCTCCTGTTTTTGTATTTTTACCCCGGAGTTCCGGTTTAATCCGTTTTCGGGCGCAAGGGGTCAAGAATTTTTGAAGGATCGAGAATATCCTTGACGCGCCCGTCCTTTAATGAGATACCGTCGATATTCCTGCGCTGCATCAAGACATAACTGCCGTGGAACCGAATGTACGGCGATTTTTGCACTCCGCAGAACATGCGGTAGCCTTTTTCCACGAGGTATAAAAACTTGGGATCGTTGTCTTTTATAAGCTCCCCGAAGGGATATATGTAAATATCGGTTTTACCCAGAACCGGCGTGGCTTCCTTTATCCATTTGTCGCAGTCGCGCCGCATCTGTTCGACCGATCTTTTTGACGGTGAATTATGTCCGTAGCTGTGGCAGGCGAATATCCACCCCATGTCCTTCAGCTTATCGGCGATCTGTTTGGCCTTTTGAAGTCTTTCCGGGTAGTCGGGAGCGTCCATTTCGTCCGTACGGAAGCCGAGCGTGCCCTCGTAACCCGTCGAAGCGATAATTCCGCGGCGGCCGCCGTATGAAAAATCAGGATGCTGCTCGATGAACTTTTCAAGAATCGGGACGATTTCGTTATCGTCCGAGTATGTTCTGGTTCCGTCGGTGCTGTCGGTATAGGTTACTATCTCCCCTTCACCGTTAATGGCGAAGCCGTGCACCATGCCGTTTTTCTTCATATACCTGTAAAAATTAAGGTCGTCTATCGAGAGCACCAGCGGCCGCTTTCCTTTCGGCAGCAAAAGCTCATTTTTAGTAACTTTGCCGTTTTCATCAGCGCTATATAAAAGCCTTATATCGATAAGCACAAAGTTCTCGGCATAAAGCTCGTTTATTATCTCCTTAAACTCTGGAACGGTAACGAAATACTCGTCAAAACCGCGCTGCATACCGTCGCCGTCAAAGGCAAGCTCGGGGTAGGCAATAAGAGGATGGAAAAAAATATGCTCCACAGCGCCCGTGTAGACCTCGGTAACTGAGAAATCCTCGCACATTTTGAGCAGCTTCAAAACTTCCGCGTCGTTTTCTCCCGAAAGCGACGAAAGATCCGTAAGCAAGGCAGCGGCCCCTTTATAATCGTAATTCTTTATCAATTCCCGCGTTTTTTTAACCGTGCCGTCCCTGTACTCGTTATAAAACTTCTCGCGCAGCGATTTTAGCACCGCAGACTGCTTTCCGTCTTCAAGAGAATCCAGATACAAAACTGCTCCCTTTACGTCTCCGGAATTGTAGAGCTGCGTGGCCTTAGAGATATTTGCCGCTTCATTGCCGTCATCTTGAGTATCGTCCACTTGCGGAACCGCTGCTGCAACACTCCCATGGACTTCGCGGCGCGCAAAGATGAGCACGGCTCCCGCCGCGATAAAAATGACGATAGCTGCCGCGAATATAAACTTTTTTATAACCCTTACCCCCTGCCGATTATCTACAACAGAGGCGGATATTTGCCTTCCGCCTGCATTGCGGCAAGCGCGCTTTTTACCCGTTCTCTGTCATCTTTGTAAGTAACGCCGTACCATTTTTCACTGCTTTTAAGGACTTTAACACCGGCTTTTCCATTCTTGATAAGCGCGTCTACCGCCGACGGAAGATAATATTCTCTTTTCAGCGGATCGCCGTTTTGCTCTGAAACAAACTTTGAAAAGCCTGTTTCAAGCTCCCTTAAAAAAGACGGTGTAAAGCCCCAAACGTTTAACGACGCAATTGAATGAGGGGAAAGCTCGATTTCCTTTCCGTTTTCCTCACAAAAAACGCCCCCGCCGCGGCTTTCTATCTTAAGCATCTCCGTTACAGACCTAAGCATTCCCTCGTCCGATACCTCGCAGACGCCTCTCGATACCCCGCCGTTTTCCGTAAGAGTGTTTGACAGGTCAAACCCTACCATGCAGTAATCATATTTTCCCCTGTCGCACGCGTCCCGCAGAAACCGATAAAGCATAAAATACGTTTCCCTGCCGTAAAAATCGTCCGCGTTAATAACGCCGAACGGGCCGGAAATGTGATTTCTCAGTGAATAAACCGCGTGTCCGGTTCCCCACGGCTTAACCCTGCCCTCCGGTACAGAAGCGCCTTGCGGGATGTCGTCTATATCCTGATAGGCATAGGAAACATCCATCAGCCTTCTTGCGCGGCGTCCGATCTTCTCTTCAAATAAGCTCTCGTTTTCTTTCTTGATCACAAATACCGCTCTGCTGAATCCCGCCTGCTTCGCGTCGTATAAGGAATAATCTATAATCAGCTCCCCGTTCGGCCCTATAGGGTCAACCTGCTTCAGGCCTCCGTAACGGCTTCCCAATCCTGCGGCCAGAATGGCGAGCACCGGTTCTTTTTCTGTCATTTTATAATTTCACACCTTTACAAATACCGATTTCGGCTGTTTGCATACCGGGCAGACATAGCTGTCCGGCAGCTCTTCAAACGGAATTTCCCCGTCGTATTTATAGTGGCAGACCGAGCAGACCCATTCGGCTTTTTTAGCGGAAGAAATCGCCGCAGCTTCGGTTTTTCCTCCGCTTTTCAGCTCGCGGTAAAGGTCATATGTAATCGGTTTTTTATCGTTGAATAAAAGCGCGTCGAGAACATCGCAGAAAAACATCGTATGCGTACCCATATCTCTACTGTCAAATACAGAAAGCGACAGCATCGCTGTTGATTCTGACTCAAGATAAGGGTTTTTGTTCCCGTCTGTTTTGTATTTTACATTCAGGAACTTATCAACGTCACGCCCGCTTTTAAGCCCGAACGCGGCGATGGTATCAAGCGGGCAGTCCTGCGCCAGAATCGACAAAGCAAGGCTTCCCTTTTTAATAATAAGATCGTGCGTCAGGTTCCGTTTTTGAAGCGCCAACGTCACTCTTGCAGGAATCGACGTGACCTGCATGACTGTGTTTATTATACACGCGTTTTCTTTTTCTTCCGTCGCGGTTCCGGCTAAAAACAAGCCGTAGCTTATCTTGAATAAAGCTGCCTTATCCATTTATGCAATTCTCCCCTATTTTAGATCTTTAAAAGTCTTTTTGCGTTAAGCGAAAAGATCATATCCTTTTTACCGTCGCTCAGCTTCAGCGAATCAATGAAATCCGCCGCGTTTTTCGGGTCGTCCCACGGGCAGTCGCTGCCCATAAGGATCCTGTCCGCGCCGTGTTTTTCAATGATTCTCACGGCAAAATCACGGTCAATCGTCCAGTTTATTGCGGCGGTATCAAAGTACACCTCGCGCCCCTTGCCGGCAATAAAGGAATAAACGTCGTCCCACGCTTTATATCCGCCCAGATGTGCGAATATAACCTTGAGACCGGGAAAATCCCTGATTATATCGGCGTAAAACTCCGGAAAAGCGGATCTGTCATCCGGGAAACCGACATCGACCCCCGCGTGAAAACATATCGGTAAACCGGCGGCCTCGCAGTAATCGTAAACGGGGTACATGGAACGGTCGTTGATTACGAAATTCTGATATACAGGGTGAAGCTTTAGGCCCGAAAGCCCCGCTGCCCTGATTCTATGTAACTCTTCAAGCTTGTCCGGAGCCTCCGGATGCACGGAGCCGAAAGCAGTCAGGCCTTCGTTTTTGAGTTTTATCGCGAAATCATTGACGTTTTTCTGTTGTTTCGGGTTAGTCGCGATGCTCAGCACAACAAATCCGTCGACTTTCGATTCCTTAAACTTTCTGGTAGTACCCGAAAGCGTTCCGTCCGTGTACGGGCCGCGGCCGGCGCGGCGCGCAAGCTCCGGTATCGCTTTCCGGGCGACCTCGTCGGGAAATAAATGAACGTGAAAATCTATTTTCATGCCTTTTCCCTATTGTCCG
>JAUZPW010000096.1 GCA_030705725.1 Bacillota bacterium | reverse complement strand
CCTTTTCGTCATATTTCTCCGCATGCCGTCGCAAAACGTAACGGCCGTTATCACCGTCGATGGGAGAGTAAAAAACAAAATCGTTCTGAGCGGATTGAAAGACCCCTTGAAGCTCAGCTTCTCAAACCTCGGCTATACTAACGTCGTGCTGGCGGAAAACGGAAAGATCCGCGTCCTGTCCGCCGACTGCCCGGATAAGGTCTGCGTCCGTACGGGCTTTATCAGCCGGCCCGGACAAAGCATAGTCTGCCTCCCCTCCCGCCTCGTCATAAGGCTCGAGGGCGAAAGCAAAAGCGGATTGGACGCGGTGGTGGGCTGATGAAAAAAATCGGAATGGTAACGGCCCGAAAAATCGCCGTTCTCTCGGTTCTGACCGCGCTCTCGCTGGCGCTTTCGCTTCTTGAGCAAATGCTCCCGCTCGCGCTTATAGTACCCGTCCCGGGCATCCGCCTCGGCCTTTCCAATATCGTGGTAATGTTCGCGCTTTTCTATTTCGGCGCGTCCCCGGCTTTTCTGGTTCTCGTCAGCCGTATTTTCCTGCTGCTTCTGCTTTCCGGCAACGTAAGCTCGTTTTTCCTTTCGCTCTGCGGCGGTCTCTCGGCGCTTTCGGCGATGAATTTTCTAAAAAAATGGCACGGCAGCGTTTTCTCGCTCTTCGGCGTCAGCGTCGGCGGAGCCTGCGCGCATAATTTCGGCCAGCTTGCGGGCGCTTTTATACTGCTTTCGTCCGACGCCGTATTCCTTTATCTTCCTGCCCTGCTTTTTGCCGGAGCCGCGACGGGATTATTGACCGCGTACATAACCTCGCTGCTTTTTAAACCGCTCGAACGCTCAAATATCCTCTCCGGCCTGCGCCGTGATTTCCCGGACAAACGGTAACGCCCGTTTTACGTGGTAAATAATGAAATAAAAAAATTGCATCAGCCTTCCGGCTGATGCAATTTCCGTATTAAATTCAGAAACGTTATTTATCTTCCTTGTTCTCTTCCTCGTTCTCGTCGAGGCCGCTGAGATCGAACTCCAACTCCTCGCCGCAGCTCGGGCAGTTCATTGTGCCGTCGTCAATAACGCTGTCGTCGACATAAAGAACCTCTCCGCAGGTGGGGCATGTAACTTCGTAACCGGGCTCGTCGTGGCAGTGGCACTCGTCGTCCTCTCCGTAAACCTCGTCCTCAAGATCGGTCAGATCGGCGGAAAGGTCGTCAAGCTCCTCGCCGAGGTCGCCCGTGATTTCCTCAAGGTCCTGAACCGAGATCGAGATATCCTCCAGAAGATCGGCGATTGCGGTAAACAGCTTGCTTTCGTTGCTGTCGGAATTTAAGTTCAAACCGGCCATCAATCCTTTAAGGTATGCGGCTTTTTCGGTAACAGTCATTAATAAACAGCCTCCTTTTTCCTTACATATATTATGCTTCCCTGGGTTTTATTATTTTGCGCGTTCCAAATATTCCCCTGTTCTGGTATCGATGCGGATGCGCTCTCCGTTTTCGATGAAAAGCGGCACCTTCACCGTGGCGCCCGTTTCAAGCTTGGCCGGCTTTAAGGTATTGGTCGCGGTATCGCCTCTGAACCCCGGGTCTGTTTCAACTATCAAGAGGTCTACAAAAAGCGGCGGCTCGATCCCGAAAACATCTCCCTTGCAGGAAAGGACCTTAACGACCATGTTCTCTTTCACGAACTGAAAACTGTCGGAAAGCTTATCGGCGTTAAGCGGTATCTGCTCGAAATTCTCGGTGTCCATAAAGTAATAAAGCTCGCCGTCGTTATACAGATACTGCATATCCCGGCGGTCGACATGAGCTGGTTCAAATTTGTCGGTCGGGTTAAAGGTGCGCTCCACAACAGCTCCGGTAATCACGTTTTTACATTTTGTGCGAACAAAAGCGGCGCCCTTTCCAGGTTTTACGTGCTGAAACTCAACAATCTGCAAAACCTGCCCGTCCATCTCAAATGTTACTCCGTTTCTAAATTCACCAGCTGATATCATAAAATCGAATACCTCCAAAATAAGCTATCCATAGTCCTCGTTATTTTACCTCAAATTGCCGGTTTATGCAATAGCAATTATATAATTAAAAGCTCTTTCGGCGCTTTTGTAAGAATTTCGCAGCCGTTTTCCGTAACAAAAAGAAGGTCCTCTATCCTGACGCCGAATTTTCCGTCGATGTATATCCCTGGCTCGGCGGATATAACGTTCCCCGCTTTAAGTATGTCCCCGCTCACGACTGAAACCGTAGGCGCTTCGTGCTCCCTGAGGCCGATTCCGTGGCCCGTCCCGTGACCGAAGCAGTCTCCGTAGCCCTCGGCTTCAATAATCCCGCGCGCGCAGGCGTCGACGTCCGCGGCGGCAACGCCCGCCCTGACCTTTTTAATGGCGGCAAGCTGCGCCTCCAGCACAATGCCGTAAATCCGCTTCATTTCATCGGTAGCAAACCCGAGAGCCACCGTCCTGGTCATATCCGAGCAGTAGCCGTCCGCTATGCACCCGAAATCCATCGTTATAAAATCCCCCGGCCTGAACTTCCTGTCCGAAGGGATTCCGTGCGGCATTGAGGATCTCTCGCCCGAAACGACAATAGGCTCAAACGACATTTGCTCGGCGCCCATTTTAAGCATCCTGTACTGCAGCTCGCAGGCGATGTCGCGCTCTGAAACCCCGGCCTTGATAAACGGAAGGACCTCAAGGTAAGCGTCGTCCGCCATCTTAACGGCCCTTATTATTTTTTCCTTTTCGGGTATGTCCTTCACGGCCATTAGGGCTTTTAGAAAACCGTCCTCCGGGACCAGCTCCGCTTTAAGCTCCTTTGCGAACTTGCTGAAAGTCGCGACCGTCATTTCCTGATCCTCAAACGCCAGCCTGCGTATGCCCAGCCTGTCAATAGCCTCGTTGATTATCGCCGGCACGCTTTTTTGCCTGTCGGTCATTTTAACCTCGAAGCCCTCGACGGCTTTCGCGGCCTCGATATACCTGAAATCCGTCATAAATATGCCTCCCCCGGCATGAATCAAAACGGCTCCGGAAGACGTGGGAAGCTTTGTCGCGTATCTTCTGTTTTCCGGCGATAAAAGCAAAACGGCGTCAAAATTTCTTTCGCTGAGACCCGACATTATTTTTTCAAGATTAGTCATAATTATCCCCATCCTCACATCAGTTTTGATATTGCCTGAAGAGCAAGCAGATAGCTTTCTTTTCCGAAGCCCGAGATGGTTCCGATGCAGACGGGCGCTATAACGGAAAGCCGCCTGAACTCCTCGCGGGCGTGGACGTTTGAAAGATGCACCTCGATGCAGGGAAGCCTGACCGAGGTAATAGCGTCGCGCAGCGCATAGCTGTAATGCGTAAGCGCCCCCGCGTTTAATATGATTCCGGAGTAAAGATCGTATGCCTCGTGAATTTTGCCGATAAGCTCTCCCTCGCTGTTTGACTGAAAGGTTTCGCATCTAAGCCCCAGCTTTTTCGCGTACTCCTTAATTTCCTCGTCAATCTCGTCGAGCGTGTTCGTGCCGTACACTCCCGGCTCCCTGAGCCCCAGAAGATTAAGGTTCGGCCCGTTAAGAACAAGTATGGTGTTTTTCATTGAGATGACCGTTCCCTTCTGTTGATTATTTTTTTCGCCCTGCTTATCGCAGGTTCTTCTAAAAGCCTTCTGGCCCTTATATAAAATAAATCCAAATCCAGCGACTGCACAAGAATCGTTACCATCCCTAAAAGGTTCGCGCCCAAAACGTCCGTATAAATCTGGTCTCCCACCATAGCGATTTCCGACGGCTTTAAGGAAAGCTTCCCTATAGCCGCGCGGTAGCCCCCCGAAAGCGGCTTTCTCGCCAGATGAATATAAGAAACCTTAAGCGTCTCGCATGCCTTCGCGACTCTCTCTTCGCGCGAATTGTTCGATAAAATCATAAAAACGATGCCCTCGTCCTTGACGGACTGCACCCAGCGTGCGTTTTCCTTCGGAATTTCGCTGCTTTTGACCGACATAAGCGTTGAGTCGAGATCGCATAGCACTGCCTTCACTCCCATTTCAGAGAGCATGGCGGGCGAAATATCCCGAACGCTGTCAAATATAAAATCCGGCAAAAGGTTTGACATTCTTGCTTTCCTCCGTAATTATCACGAGGGTTTTACATATATATATTTAATAAGCGGCACGGGTATTATTAAAAACCCGGGCGCCTTTATTTCGCTTACCGTAAGTTTAACATAACCTGACACTATAGTACAAGGGGACAAAACAATGGAACTTAAACCTAAGCTGTTTTTGACCGTAACGCATCAAAACTACAGCGAGGCGGCGTCAACCGGCTTTTTGTGCGCCTGCCTTTTTTACAGGATCGGAAAAGGCCCCGTTCTTCTGCGCTCCGGTTTTCCCGTTTCGCACAGAGGCGGGATAATGGTGATAAGCGACAGCGGCTATGAGCCCGGCGGCGCCTCGTACGGCAATTTTTCGAGGGAGATAGTTTCCGAAATAAGCCGCCGCGGTTTTTCCGGCGCGCTCCTTGACGTCGAGGACCCTTCCCTCTCAGAGCTTGTCTCCACGGTTTCGTCCTATATAATTTCTCGCCAGATTCCGGTATTCTTATCCCCCCGTTTTTCAAAAACCGTAAAAGAAGCCCTGATTCTGATTCCGTCCGCGATAAGCGGCGGCTCTTATGAGCAAATGATAAAGGAGGCTGCCGAAAAATACGGCGAAGGCAGGCTCGCTTTGGAAGTCGTAAGGATTTCCTCCGATTTTGCGCTGCCCTTCACGAGCAGCGACGGCAAGCCGCTTTCCCGCGCCGAACTTGAGGCCCTTAAAGATCAGAAGGGCGCCCTGCCTTTTTTCTCCCGCGAGCTCTGCGCGAAATACTTTACATACTCCGACGCCGAGGGCAAGCCGCATTTCGTGCTGTTCGACGATGCGTCGACGCTGGACGCGAAGCTCAGGATAGCGGCCTCGCTCGGAATAAAGCACGCCTTCGCGCTCTACCCGGATATAACGGATCTTCTTCCGTCTCTCGCAGACTTCAAATAGGACGTTGACAAATAAATAAAAATATTATATTGTTTACCTGTCCATTAAAAGGGAGTAGTTTAAAACATACTTTCAACAGCACGATTGCAAAATCTGGCGGTATGTGCCAATAGATAATTGGTAACAAGACTTTTAGTTGGGATTTATGGTAACTTTGTCCGTAAATCTGCGCTTTAAGTCTTTTTTTATATTATTTTGTAACGGGAGCGGTGTTTTCATGTGGTTTACCAAAACAAAGGAAGAGACGCTTAGAGAGCTTTCAGTCAGCCCGGCTCTTGGTCTCGGCTCCGGAGAGGTGCGGGAACGTCAGGCGAAATACGGCGAAAACAAGCTTAAGGGCAAGCCCGAGAAAAGCCTTTTGACCCTGTTTTTTGAGCAGCTTCAGGACATGCTCATCTATGTCCTGCTGGGTGCCGCGGCCATAACCATATTCATAAGGGAATATGTCGACGCGATAATCATACTGCTTGTAGTCATATTAAACGCGGTCATCGGCGTGATTCAGGAATATAAGGCGAAAAAAGCGCTCGAGGCGCTTCAGCAAATGACGGCCCTTAAATCGCTCGTCAGAAGAAACGGTGTAATAACGGAAATAAACTCCGAAGAAATCGTACCCGGGGATATTGTCGTTCTTGACGCGGGCAGGTTTGTTCCGGCGGACCTGAGGCTTATAGAAAGCGCGAACCTGCAGATAGAGGAATCGGCGCTGACCGGGGAATCGGTGCCGGTCGATAAGGATGCGTCCTCCGTATTCAGAGACCCCGGCATCCCCGTCGGAGACAAGCTCAACATGGCGTTCATGTCCACCTTCGTAACTTACGGGCGCGGCGAGGGCGTCGCCGTCGCCACCGGAATGGAGACCGAAATCGGCAGAATAGCCAAAATCCTCGACGAGGATAACGAAGAGATGACGCCGCTTCAAAAGCGCCTCGAAGAGCTCGGCAAGGTGCTCGGGTATATCTCGATGGGCATCTGCGCCCTGATTTTTCTCGTCGCGCTTTT
>JAUZPW010000095.1 GCA_030705725.1 Bacillota bacterium | reverse complement strand
TCTCTTGTCACTATCGGAACGGCTGTGCCGCCGGCTAAAACGGTGCATGGCTTATAGCACACAAAACTGGGCTCGGGAATTAAAACCTCGTCGCCGTTTCTTATAAGCGAGCGTATGCAGACGTCGATTGCTTCGCTGCCGCCCACGGTGACGAGAATTTGTCCTTTCGGGTCGTATGCTACGCCTGATTTTCTTTTTATATATGACGATATTTCGGCCCTGAATTCAATGAGGCCGGCGTTTGAGGTGTAATGCGTGTGCCCGTCGAGCAGGGATTTGATGCCCGCCTCGCGGATCGAGATCGGTGTTACGAAATCGGGCTCGCCGACGCCGAGTGAAATGGCATCCTTCATTTCTGCCACAACATCGAAAAATTTTCTGATGCCGGACGGAGGCAGCGAGGATACGACAGGGGATATCAGGTTTTCCGGGTTCACAGGGTAATCACCTCGCGGTCGTCTTTTTTCCTGCTCTCAAAGGTTATGCCCGCCGATTTATATGTTTTAAGCATAAAATGAGTGGCTGTGGAGAGAACTTCTTCCGTTTGGGCAATCTTCTCGGATACAAACATAGCAACTTCCTTGAGGCTTTTGCCTTCTACAAAAACGGCAAGGTCGAATGCGCCGCTCATAAGATAAAGGGAGCGAACTTCGGGATATTTTGCTATCTTTTCGGCGACAGCGTCGAAGCCTTTCCCGTTTGAAGGGTTTATTTTAAGCTCAATCAGCGCGGAAACATAATCCCTGTCCGTTTTATCCCAGTTTACGAGCGCGGCATAGCCCGCGATAATATTTTTTTCCTGGAGCGTTTTTATTTCAGCCGCGACATCCTCAACAGTCCTGCCGGTCATTACGGCAAGCTGCTCATCGGTTATGCGCGCGTTTTTCTGCAAAATTTCAAGCAATTCGTTCATTTTACCAAAACCCTTTCATTACAGAATTCTTTTATCGGTGTGTATTTATTAATAATACCATTAATCAATATACCGCGCAAGCGCGGGAAAAGGGTTATAAAAGCAAGGGCGGATCGGCTGCAGCCAATCCGCCCTTGTAATTTGAAAAAAGAAAGTCAATCAGTTTGAAAAAAGCGACGCTATAGACTTGAAAAGTTCAACGAAGATATTTTTTAGCCGCTCAAACGCGCTTACGCTGCGGCCGGGCGTCTCGGCATCCTTAACGTCATCTTTTTTATCGTCGACCTTTATTTCTTCGGTGCGCAGCACGACCTGGATGCTCTCCGGAGCCGGATTCTTAGCCGAGGTAAACGAAACCGGGCTTGCATCCGAATCCATATCGAGAAGGTTGTTATCGTTTTCATATTTATCGATTTTATCGTCTATTGTTTTCTTGATTGTGTTGTTTGCATCCCTGATAGACGAAGTGCAGCCGATCCCGTCAATGCTTTTTCCTAAAACGCCTATTAAACCTTCGAGGCTTTTTTTAGTGCCCTCGTCGAGGCTCCCGCTGCTTTTTTTAAGCGCGGCTTCAAAAGCTGAAAGAAAGGCGTGGGAACTCGTCAGTGCGTTTTTGATGCCGGTCAATAACGTCTCAGCGTCTTTTAGCGCTTCAACGGCGTCGCCGTTAAACTTATTCATGGTGCCGTCCAGAACATCGATGTCGTCTATCAGGTCGTCGCCCAGCTCAAGAAGGGTCTGCGCCGAATCGTTTATTCTGTTCAGCTCCGTCAGCATACTGCTGGTGATCCTGACGCTTCCGTCTATTTCACCTAGATAGGAATTCAAAAGCCCGATGGTTTGCTTCAGGGTGTCCAAATATCCGCTTGCCTCGCCGCACACCGAATTAAGCCCGTATAACAGCGAATCAGACGAATCGATCATACTTTTCAGCTTCGGGAATAATTGCAAGAACAGCTTAGCGTTGTTATCGCCAAGGTTTGCTAGATACTTGAGCGTGGGCAGCAGATTGCTCAGCTCGGTGCTCATATCAGCATTGCTTGCGTACATAGAGGTAAGAAGCGATTTAAGCTGAGTTAAAATCGCATTTGCGCTTACATTGTCGGTATTGAGTTTGTTCATAAGCTTATCCCTGTCGGCAGACTTAACGCTAAGGTCGTCAAGGCTGCTGCGGAGGTCTTTTACGTCGTCATAAACGCTGCTTAGCGAGCTGTCGATCGAGTCCAGGCATTTTTCGGACTTATCCACGGTTTTCACAATCTCGTTTAAGTCGTTGTTGAATTCACCGATCGTTATCTGGGCGTTCTGAAGATGGGGAACAAGCTCGCCGGTCTCTTCCGCCACGGCCTGTAAGTCAGCGAGACTTTTTTCGGAGCTGCTGAAAAGGCCGTCCTTAGCGGCGCTCATAGTACCGCGCGCACCGTCCAGAGAATTAAGCCCGGACTGAACCTGACTAAGCCCTCCGGACATGCTTTCGATTGTTCCGAGCAGCTGGTTCGTACTGCTGTTTATCGAATCCAGCGAATCCTTTACCGTATCCTTGGCGTCTTTTATATCCTTTATATCCTTAAACTGGCTGAGAGTACCGGGAACCATAAGCATAAAGACACCCATGGTTTCAAAGTTTTCGGTGCCGATACGGATCGTATATGTTTTTTCTTCTCCCGGAACCCCGGCGAAAAGCGCCGCCTTATAGTCGCCTAAAGACTGAAGCTCCGCGCCGGGCGCTTCGAGGCTCAGAGTGTCCTTCATTTTCACGGCGGTTCCGACCTGAAGCAGCATATTGTTTTTCAGGTATTCCGGAGCGTTTTTATTCGGAAGGGCTTTTATATCTATTTCAACCATGCCCTTTGCTCCGGCAAGCTTTTTAGCGTCTGTGGGAACGCCGTTTAATTTGTAAGAAACATCAAAGCTCCACGGCAGGGAAACGGTTCCGCTCTTCGGCGCGCATTCAAAGTAAAAGCGCCCGTTTTTTTGCGGCAGATTCCAGCTTACGGAGTTTCCGTTTATCGACGGCGCCGTCTCATCGGTCATATTCGTCACTTTGCTGTAGGCGCCGTAGTCGGTGATCTTTCCGCTGCCGTTTAAGCTGTAACCTTTTACTATATTGACCTGATTCATTTTTCCGTAATAGTCGAGGTTAACATAAACGGCTTCATCCGCGGCTGCCGCGGGTTCTCCCGCCGAAGCGGCGGTCGAAAGGACGGGCGTCAAAGTAAGCGCCGCGAGAATCCCGGCTAAAAATCTATGCATTGATTTCATATGTAAATCCTCCTTGATGAGATTAATTTCAGGACGCGGTCTTAATTAGCGAATGCAGGCGGTCTGAGATGCGCTTCTGCCGTAAGCGGCTTTTTGATATACGGCTGTCGAAAAGGTGCAGCAAAGCCGGGAGAAGTATAATTACAAGCGTCATACTGAAGAGCGCTCCTCTTCCTATAAGATGCCCTATATCTCCGATTGCTTTTATAGAACAGGTAAAATGCAGGATGTACCCGACGCTTGCGAGAATCATGCCCGAGGTCATAACGGGCGGAGCAGTGCATGCAACGGCGTCGATGAGGGCTCCCTTACTGTCTGTTTTAGAGCGGCAGTCAAGATAATTGTTCGTCATGAGGATGGCATAGTCCACGGTAGCCCCCAGCTGGATGCAGCTTACCACTATGTAGCCCATAAAAACCATTTTTTCTCCGACGAGATACGGAAAGACCATGTTTATAAAAATCGCGATTTCAATCGGTATTACTACAAGGAACGGAATAAGCACTGATTTGAAAACGATCATGACGACAATCGCAACTCCGAGCAGGGAAAGCAGGTCGACAAAATCGTAGTCCTTCGTTATTGTGGTTTTAATATCCTGCGTACACGGAGTTACTCCGACGATGTAGGAATTCTCCGGGTAATACTTTTTCATAACGGACTGGATTTCGTCCGTGCATTTGAAGGCCGTGGCGCTTTCGTTTTTTGTTTTTATGTTGACAAGCATTCTGGAGTAATTTTTCGTATGTAGAAGGCTTAAAACGCTGTCCGGAATGATGCTTTCCGGAATGCCCTGCGGCAGGGTATCTGCAAGCGACGTCACGTTTTTAACATAACTTAGGTTTTTAAGCTCGTCTGAAAGCCTCTTTTCCCTGACCATTGAAGTATTCGGCACCATAAGCAGCAGCATATTGCTCCGGCCGAACTGTGCGTTTATGAGCTTTTCGTCTTCATAGACCTTTGTTCCTTCACTTGTGCCTACGGAATCGTTGCCGTAGAGGAAGTCATTCATGCCTTTTCCGACGTAAGAGGGTATTGCGATAATAAGCACGATAATCATTACGGCAAACCGTATTTTATAAACGAACTCCCCGAACTTATGGAAGGAGGGGAGGAAGGGCTTGTGCGCAGTCTTCCCGATTATGCCGGAAAACTTCATAATGAGCGACGGCATTAGGAAAAGAACCGTCATAAGGCTGACAAAAATACCCTTTGCAAGAACGAGTCCCATATCAAAGCCTATCGAGAACTTCATAAGCGTCAGCGCTATAAAACCGATGATGGTGGCGACTCCGCAGGCCGATATGGAACTCGCCGAGTGCCGTATCGCGTTTGCGATCGCCTGAGAAGGCTCAACCCCGGCTTCCTTTTCGCTGGTAAACGAATGGATCAGGAAAATGGAGTAGTCCATGGCGACCGCGAGCTGCAAAATTGCCGACACGCTCGAAGTGAGGAATGAAATTCTTCCGAGAAAAATATTCGTGCCGTTATTTATTACGATGGCAATTCCCATGACGAGCAGGAACAAAACAGGCTCGAACCATGAAGTTGTAGTCAGGCACAGGATAATGATAATCATAAACACGCCGATAACGGTCGCGTTTCTTATTTCTCTGTTCAGGCTTTCGTTCAGCGATTTGTTCTGAACAGCCGAGCCGATAAAATGACCCTTGCTTCCGGTGATTTTTTGCATCTCGTCTATTGCCTTCGAGGTTACGGGGCTTGAGTCTTCTTCGTCGAAAACCACGTCCATAACGGCGTGCCTGTTTTTATAATAGGCGTCTATATCATCGGCGTTTATAAACTCGTTCGACTGATAAATTTCCGTAAAGGTATCGGCCCATAAAACCATATCGACGCCTTTGACAGCCTCAAGCTTATCTTTATAAGCCTTTGCCTCATAAAGCGAAACGTCGTCCAGCATCACCTTCGCCGTACCCGGGTAACCGAATTCCTTTTTCATGATATTTATGCCCTGTTTAGACTGGACGGTATTCGGAAGATATTCGGTCAGATCGTAGTTAATTGATACAAACCGGCTGCAGATAAGGCTGAGGATAAATAAAATCCCGAAAAAAACCTGAATTCTCTTTTTTTTGTTAACTATAAAATTGACGACACTATTGCCGCCGCCGCGCTTTTTTAGATGCAGCTTCATTGTTTTTGCCCCTTACGAAAAATTATTGCACCAGAATCCTTGTAACCGAACGGTACAGCTCAGGCTTTATAAGATCGATCGGATAAGGCATTTCCAGGACTATTGAGTTATAGCAAACGGCGCCGACCATGGATACTATTATGAATAAACGCTGTTTTGCAACCTCACTGTCGCCCCCGATTTTGGTAAAATGCTCGATAAACGTTTTTTCCGCAGTGCCCAGTTCTTCAAAAGTCAAAGCTTTTTCATAAAGATCCCAGGACAAATTTTTATATATTAAAGCCAGGAGCTTTTTATCCCGCTTAAAATGTTCGAGCAGGTAATCCGCAAAAACTATGACGTTTTCAAGAAAATCGGTATCCTGGGCGTTTTGATTTTCGGCTATCGCTTTCATGGCATTGTTGATAATATCCGTGGTTTTACGAAGTATAACTTTATCTACGAGATCATATTTATCTTTGCAGTATAGATAGAATGTACCCTTCGCGATGCCGGCTTTTTTGACGATGTCGTCTATCCTGGTGTTGGGAATGCCGTTGGAAGTAAATAATTCATAAGCGGCCTCTCGCAGTCTGGTCATCTTTTTGCTTTTATTCTCGAGGACTTTTTTCACCGACTGTCACATCCGTTTCTGCATGGTATCAAATCAAAAAAATGACTATTAGTCATAAATCAAATTATAAGTCTCCCTCAATACG
>JAUZPW010000094.1 GCA_030705725.1 Bacillota bacterium | reverse complement strand
TAAGAGCGCAGACAATTTTAAGTTCTCGAAAAACGGGGATAAAATGACGGTTAATTTCACGGTCGCGTGCGGAGAGGGAACCGTTTCGGTGGAGGGGGAGTTTGATGTATGAAGAGATGACTTACGACGCGATTTTAGCTTCGATGCTGGCATCGGTCGACGGCTCGTATGACAGGCGGGAAGGATCGGTCATATTCAACGCGCTGGCGCCCGCGGCGGCAAAGCTAGCCCAGCTTTACCTCGCGCTCGGAGAGACTGCCGACCGGGGCTTCGCGGACACGGCGACGGGTTCCGATCTCAACAAAAAGGCGGCCGAGCGCGGGATTGCACGGAAGGCCGCGACGCATGCGTTACGCAAGGGGCTTTTTTACGATTTGGGCGGCGCGCCGATGAACATTGACGCCGGAAGGCGGTTTTCGGGCGGGGGGCTTGTTTACTCTTTAACGGAAGCTGTTTCCGCGGGGACGTTCAAGCTTACCTGCGAGACTGCGGGGGAGGCCGGGAACATATATTCCGGCGGCCTGATTCCTGTGGATTATATAACCGGGCTCGGCAAGGCGGAGCTTTCGGACGTGCTTACAGCGGGCGAGAACGAGGAGACGGACGCCGCTCTGCGCAGGCGGTACCTCTCGAATATCGCTTCCCAGCCGTTCGGCGGCAACATTGCCGACTACAAGACCAAGGTGAACGCCATACCGGGAGTCGGCGGCGTGAAGGTTACGCCTGCCTGGAACGGGGGCGGTACGGTAAAGCTGACTGTTATATCGTCGGACTTCGGCATGCCGTCGGCGGAGCTTGTCGCGCTTGTGAAAAGCATAATGGACCCCGAGGAAAACACGGGAAAGGGCCGCGGCCTCGCGCCGATCGGGCACGTCGTGACCGTTGCGGGGGCTACGGGCGCGTCCATAAACGTTTCCGCCGCGTTTACGCTGAAAAGCGGCTATACCTGGGCCGACGTTTCGGGTTACATAGAAGCGGCTGTCAAGGCATATTTCTCCGAGCTTTCCGAAACCTGGGAGGAAAGCGCGCAGCTTTACGTCAGGCTGAGCCGCATCGAGTCGGCGGTTTTATCCGTCGCGGGAATTGAGGATATTCAGAATACCAAAATAAATGGCGCGGCGTCGAACTTAGCGCTTGGGACTGATAAAATTCCTTTACTGGGGACGGTGACCGGTGCGTGAAGCTGATCGATTATCTGCCGCCGGTGCTTCGCGGGATTGGCGATTTTATCGAGGTAACGGAGGCGGAGCAAAAGCAGTTTGACGCATTCGGAGCGGCTCTTGATAGGGCGTTGAGCGATATGTTTATAGAGACGCTTACGGAAAACGGCATACTGCGATGGGAAAAGATGCTCGGCGTCGTGCCGAAGGGGACGGACACGCCGGACGTTAGGCGGTTTCGCATACTTGCCATGATAAACGAACAGGCGCCGTACACCCTCCGGTCGCTTGAGAAAAAGCTCACTATTCTTTGCGGGAAAGGCAATTTCCGCGTTTTTTTCCGGCCGGCGGACTACACGCTCATCGTAAGGCTTTCCCTGCCGGCGGGAGGCGTGTACAGCGAGGCAAAAGCTTTGCTTCTAAGAATGGCGCCCGCGAACCTGTTGGCGGACATAGCGCTTATGACTATCTGGGGCGAGGTTAAGGAAACCGAGTGGGGAAATGTTAAAACCCGCACCTGGGAGGAGCTGAGAACGGGGCTGATGGACGCATGATAAAAATTACAGGCATCGAATACAGCAAAAACCCGTTGTCAACAGGGGAAACTTTTATTATCAGCGTATCCGCAAATGAGGTTTTCGCGACCTTTTCGGACATGAAAACAGTTATTTGGAATACTCTTAAGTCCCTGACATGGGACAATGTGAAAAGAAAAATATTTTGAAAGGGTAATTTTTATGGCAATCAGCACCGTCAAGGCTACAATCAACGGGCAGACATACGATCTTTCATATAACAGCACCTCGGGAAAATACGAAAAAACGGTCACGGCCCCCGCGGTCACGTCTTATAACGTAAACGCGGGGCATTATTATCCCGTCCAGATACAGGCTACCGACGACGCGGGAAACACCGTGACAAAGGACGACACGGACGCCACGCTCGGCGTGAATCTTAAGCTTAACGTCAAAGAAACGGTTAAGCCTACAATAACGATCACATCGCCGAGTGCCGGAGCCAAGCTTACGACCAGCACGCCGACTATCTCTTTCCAGCTCAGAGACGAAGCGAACGGCTCGGGTATAAAAATCGCTTCACTGGCGCTTAAAATCGACGGCGGTACGGCGGTCGGGAACGCCGCTCCAGGCATGACCTGCACCCAGACGACAAACGGGCTCGACTGCGCATACGTTTGCCAGACGGCGCTCGCGGAGGGAAACCACACCATCACGGCCGACATCCAGGACAACGACGGAAACGCGGCTGATGCAGCTTCGGCTACGTTTACAGTCGATACCGTTCCGCCGACGCTTAACGTAAGCAACCCTGCAGACGGAATAAAGACAAACAACGCGTCCTTAACAGTAAGCGGCACTACTAACGACGTTACGTCGAACCCGGTAACGGTTACCATCAGGCTCAACGGAGCCGATCAGGGGACGGTGGCCGTAACGTCCGGCAACTTTTCAAAAGCCGTAACGCTGGCGCAGGGGGAGAACACAATAGTTGTAAGGTCGACGGACGGCGCGGGGAAGTACAGCGAGGTGACGCGCACCGTGACCCTCGATACGACGCCGCCGACGATCTCGGCAGTGACCATTACGCCTAACCCGGTGTCCGGCGGAGCGACCTTTACGATTACCGTGACGGTGAGAGATTGAAATGAAGCTCACGGGTTATATAAACGGGACGGAAATCTGTTTTGATTTCCGTCCCCCTTCCACCTTTGCGGCTGAAATTCCGAGGAACATAAGCGGAGTATATATTCTGGAGCTGCATGCCGCGGACAACGCCGGCAATCAGGCAAACGAATGCAGCGCGGCCGTGCTGGTTAATTTTAACGAGCTTATATTTAAGATCCTTGATATTGAATACGGCTATGAGCCCGGTAAGGAAGAATTCAAGTTTACAAAGCTCCCGCCGGAATTTTCTTATAAGGAGCTGGTCCACCATGCTTATTAAAAAAGGAGAAGTCAGGAAAATAGGGATTGAGGTAACGAGCCGATCCAATCAGGATTTTGTAATCGAATCGGCGGATTACGAAATTACGGGGCCGGACAGCGGAGAACCCGAGCGGGGAATCCCGACGATCGACGGGCATAAAATAGCGGCCCTGTTTTCGGCAACGAAAGCGGGGACATCCTGCTGCGAATTTACCTTCCGCATAGGGCCGGAGATTATCAAATCAAAAATAAACATCGAGGTGGTTTAATTGGCTACACAGACGACTAACTACAGCTTCGTTAAACCCGCGGACAGCGATACCGCGGACGTATCGGTCATCAACGCTAACATGGACATTATCGACACGCAGCTAAAGTCAAACGCGGCTTCGGCGTCGGCGGCTCAAAGCACGGCGAACACGGCCCAGAGCGCGGCGAACGCCGCGATCCCGAAAAGCGCGGCGACAGCGGCGGATCAGGCGCTCGTATCGACAGCCTCCGGGACATGGGCGGTCAAAACGCTCGCGCAGTTCAAGACGTGGCTTGCTATTACGTCATCTAATATTTCGGACTTTGCCGCGGCGGTGAGATCGACAGTCCTGACAGGCTTATCCACGGCGACGAACACGGCGGTGACGGCGACCGACACGGTGCTTTCGGCTTTTGGAAAGCTGCAGGCGCAGATTACGGCGAACTTAAGCACGCTGACGTCGCACACCGGGAATGCGAGCAACCCGCACGGCACGACGGCGGCGCAGGTGGGGGCCGTCCCGTCAGCCCGGACGGTAAACGGGAAGCAGTTATCGGCGGATATTGCGCTTTACGCCGCGGACGTCGGCGCGGAAACTCCCGGCGGGGCGCAGGCAAAAGCGAACGCGGCGCTGACGGCGGCCATAACGGCGCTAAACAACAAAGTGCTCCCGGCCCAGATCGTCACGGCGACGTGGAACGAGAGCGTTGCGGCGGGAGCTACCGTTATAAAAACTATACCGCACTCATTGGGAACAGTACCGTTTAAGATACGCTTGATTTTTGTTAACGGCGGTGAAAGCGCTCTTGTTGAAACCACATATGACGGTGCAAATTACAATCATATAGCTGCCAGTAAAACAAACGCAATCACTCCGGGCGTTTGGAAGCCGGAAATGATTTCTGGGTATATTATGTCGGGGAGTTACGGTTCTCCAAGTTTGGGGGGCGGTTCCTCCGGCCCGTTTAGGTTAGACAGTATAATGTTTTCATCAACAGGAATTAATTTTAATATTTGCAATACCGCTACCGGAGCAAATAATCTATATTTATCTGTGGTTATGGAGGTGTATAGGTAATGGCTTACTATAAGGAGCTTAACGCGCGGGGCGCGGTGACGGGCATTTTACAGTTTGACGGAATACCGCAGGACGGCGGGAATTACAGATATTCCGAAATAGACGAAGCCGAGTACAGTGCCTTAAAAACGAGTATGGGGGCCGTAAAAACATCCGACAGCCAGATCGCCGAACTTAAGTCTCAGCTCACCGAGACGGACTACAAAATAATAAAATGCTCGGAATCCAGCCTCGTGGGGCTGGATTTGCCATATGACATCGCGGCGCTGCATGCCGAGCGTCAGGCGATCAGAGACCAGATAAACGCGCTTGAAAGCGGGGCGCCGGTATGACGGTGGAAGTAAGCATGCTGATAGCGATTGCGGGGTGTTTTATCGGGCTCGCCGGGTGGCTTTCAGGCAGGGACAAGAAGATCGCGGGGGACGCGGAGTGGCGTGGGGAGATAAACGGCAAGCTCAACATGATTTTGGGCATGAGCGGGGACATTAAAAGTCTAGGAGACGAGCAGCGCAAGCACGGAGAGCGGCTGACAGCCGTTGAGGAATCGGCAAAGCAGGCCCACAAAAGGCTTGACCGGCTGCACAAGGCCGAAGAGTACAAAATAACTTAAAGCCGAAGGAAAAATATAACAATTTACATTTCAGACGGGCGGAGTTAAACTCCGCTTTTAACTTATGAGGAGGATAACATGAGCGGATCATTAAGCGCTGCTTTATTTGATTTTTGCATGATAGCGGTTTTGACCATACTTACCTGGTTTTTTAAGAAATATGCCAAAAGCATGCTTAAGGCAGCTGTAAATAATCTTGTGCTTCAGGCCGAACAGCTTATAACAGGGTCGGGGCTGGGCGAAATGAAAAAGGCGTGGGTCGTTTCTCAGCTGGAGGCGGCCGGAATAAAGGCTACCGGTATTATATGCGATATGATTGACAGCTTTGTGGATGTCATGAACAAAGAAAAATCATCCCTTATCGTTTCCGCTGAAAACCGCGCTAACGATGATATTTATCCCCATGCCGCGACCAAAAAGCGGACGAGCTAACCGGGGAAAAGGGGGAGAACAATGTCTGTCAATAATCTCGGAATTGATGTCGATCCGGACGGAATGGGCGCGGAGGGAGAGGAAGCTGAAGGAATATGACAATCAGCAAAGAATATCCCTGCGCTTTAGAAAACTATACTGCGGGACGCAAGGGCAAAATCGAGTATATCGTTATCCATTATACCGGCGGCACGGGATCGGCGCTTGCCAACGTCCGGTATTACTCCGGTTCGCCGGACAGAAAAGCGTCCGCCCACTTTTTTGTCGGGCATAAAAGCGAAGGCGCAGCGATCTATCAGAGCGTGGCTCCGGAAAATACCGCATGGCACTGCGGGGCGAAAACTTACAAGCACCCCTCCTGCCGCAATTCAAACAGCATCGGCATTGAAATGTGCTGTCACAATTCTAACGGGGAATTGTCGGCCGCGTCCGAAGGGTGGTATTTTGACGGGGAAACCGAAAATCAAGCGGCTGCTTTAACCAGAGAATTAATGAAGGTATACAAAATCCCGGCAGATCATGTAGTAAGGCATTTTGACGTTACGGGCAAGGTCTGCCCGGCACCGTTTGTAAAAAACGGCGGAGCATGGACTTCATTTATTCAAAAAATTTCCGAAAAGGGTGATG
>JAUZPW010000093.1 GCA_030705725.1 Bacillota bacterium | reverse complement strand
CTTTTACCTCCGGGTCAAATTCGCCCTCGAGCAGAAGCTGGTCGAAGCCTTCCTTTATAGAGCCCGCCGTGATAAAAAGGTAAACGGCAAAGGAAACAATCGCCAAAAGCAGCGCCGTAAGGAAGATAAGCGTCATGTTTGACGCTTTCGACACGCCCGCGGCAATCAGCGGAACCGAGCAAAGGATGCAGAGAACGGCGCCCGCTGTAACAAAAAAGGTATGCGTTTTGTCGAAAGCCGCCTTTTTTTCCTTAACGATGCCCGATACGCCGTATTCAAGCTCAAAATCGCCCTTTTTCAGGTAATCGAAGCGCTTCATTTTCGCGCCGCTCGTAATGAATATCGCAACGGCGGCGGCAATCATAAGAAGTAAAACGACAACCCCTGCCCCGCCTGCGGCGTCTTCACCTAAAGAAGAGCCGCCCGCGTCCGCCATTCCCGCAAGCAGTATAAGCGGTACAGGAGAAATGACGCACATGGCGGCGCCCAGAGCCGTGCGCTTTGCGCATGCCGCTTTGCTCTCAAGAAAATCAGCCGCTTCCTTAAGCGTAACGCGTATGCTTTTGGCCGTTTCGTCCGTGTCTGAATAAGCCGTTTTTTCCATATCGTCTTTTAAAAGGTAGTCGGTAGTCACACCGAAAAGCTTTGCAAGCTCCAGTATCTTGTTAATGTCCGGAATCGCGGCGGCGCTTTCCCATTTTGATACGGACTGTCTCGATACGTTCAGCTTTTCAGCCAGTTCCTCCTGAGACCATCCGTTGTTCTTTCTTAGCGCCAGAATTTTATCTGCCAATATCATTTCTTTTCCTCCGTCTCAATGCAGCCATAAGGTTTGCCTTCAAAAACTTTCTCTGCGATATCGCAAGGAAATAATAGCAAAACCGCCGGTTGCCGGCTATCAATGCCGCTTTGAAATTGCGCAACCGGCGGTTGCACTTTCGAAAAATTCCCGTAAACCGGCTTTGTCCCGCGGTTTTTCGGTATTATATCATAAGGTTTGACCGAAGTTAACTTTATGTTCTCCCGCCCCCGTGCGCCCTGGCGAACAATGTTCAAAAAGCGTTGACGATGGGGATTGCTTCATGTACAATAAGATGATATTACCATATAATAAAGGTGACCTGATTTTGTCTCAAAACAAGCGTTTCTATCTAATATTATCCATTATGGCAGTTACTTTTACAATGCGCGCGCCGATTTTTTCTGTTGGGCCTTTAGTCTCCCTTATAGGTCGTGACTACGCGCTTTCCCTTAAAGACTTCGGTTTCCTGACGACACTGCCTTTAATCGCTTTTGCGGTTTTTTCTCCCCTGACTGCTGTATTAAGCTCCAAAGCGGGTATGAACCGGACGATGCTTATTGGGCTTCTTATAACCCTGGCGGGCGTTCTTGCAAGATCCTACCTGGGCGTTTTCGGCCTGTATTTCGGGACAGCCCTTATGGGAATCGGAATATCCTTCGCGAACGTGCTTATCCCCGGCATAATAAAATCCGGGTTTCCCGGCAGTGTCGGGCTTGTAACCGGCCTTTACTGCACCTTTATGTCAGTTTTCGCTGGGCTCGGCCCGGGACTTAGCGTTCCGCTCGCCGATACCTTCGGCCTGGGCTGGAAAGGATCTCTCGCTTTCTGGAGCCTTCCGTGCGCGGCCGCCATTTTATTCTGGCTGCCGCTGTCCGAAAAAAAGCGGATAAAAACCGATAGTTCCGAAAAGGATGAAAATAAGGTCTCGATGTTAAAAAGCCCTCTTGCGTGGGCCGCGACCGTGTTCATCGGGCTTCAGTCGCTGGTGTGCTTTTCCGCCGTGGCCTGGCTTCCGTCAGTGTTCGCCCAAAACGGCCACAGCGCGCGGTCAGCCGGCTATATGATATTTTACATGCAGCTTCTGAGCATCCTCGGTTCGTTTATCGTGCCGGTTTTAGCCGACCGCATGAAGGATCAGGTCAAGCTCAACGCTGTTTTCGGCCTGATTTTTTTCCTGGGCGCTTTCGGCCTTATCCTTTCCGGGCACAGCGCCGCGCTGACAATGGTTTCACTCACGCTTTTCGGAATAGGCCTCGGCTCAAGCTTCAGCCTGTTTCTGACTTTTATATCTAAGCGTACTCGAAACTCCAAAGACACGGCCCGCCTTTCCGGTATGTCGCAGTCTTTAGGCTATCTGCTGGCGGCTTTAGGCCCTCCGCTTTTGGGCGCCGCGGCGGACGCCACCGGGTCATGGAGCCCGGCGCTTCTTACATTTGCGGCCTGCACTCTGGCACTTTTGGCGCTCGGTCACTTCCTCGGCCGCGACGTGACCTTATCTGATGCAATAAACAAGGAGAAATTATATGTGGATTCCGACTGAATGGAAAGATTACGAGCTTTTGGACTGCGGCGGCGGGGAACGTCTCGAGCGCTGGGGCTCCTATATTCTGTCCCGCCCCGACCCTCAGGCAATATGGAAAAAAGCCGGGCATAAAGCCTGGGGCTCGCTTTCCGCGAAATATAACCGTTCGAGCGACGGCGGCGGAAGCTGGGAAATTTTCAAGCTCCCCCAGGAATGGCGCATCGGCTATAAAACCCTGACGTTTCAGGTAAAGCCTATGAGCTTCAAGCACACCGGCGTATTTCCCGAGCAGGCGTCGAACTGGGAATTTATAAACGGCATGATCCGCCAGTCCAATAGAAAAATCAGCGTACTCAACCTGTTCGCGTACACGGGCGGGGCCACCCTGGCCGCCGCCAACGCCGGGGCCTCGGTCTGCCATGTCGACGCGGCCAGGGGCATGGTGCAGTGGGCGCGTGAAAACGCGAGGGCGTCGGAACTTGAGGATAAGCCGGTCCGCTGGATCGTCGACGACTGCCGCAAATTCGTCGAGCGCGAAATAAGGCGCGGCCGCAAATACGACGCGATCATTATGGATCCTCCCTCATACGGGCGCGGCCCGACGGGCGAGGTATGGAAATTTGAAGACGATATATCCTCCTTTCTTGAGCTTTGCCTCGGGGTTTTGTCTGAAAACCCGCTCTTTATCCTGGTAAGCTCCTACACCTCCGGGCTTTCCCCGTCGGTTATGGATTATCTTCTGAGCACGGTCGTCAAAAGCCGCTTGGGCGGAAAAACGGATTGCTCCGAGCTCGGGCTGAAGGTCGCTTCTACCGGTCTCGCGCTTCCGTGCGGAAGCTCCGCGAGGTGGATTTTTTAAAGGACGAAACAATATATGCGGGAAATAATCAAAACCGAACAATTAAGGTTTTCCTACCAGTCGCCCGAAACCGTGCTGGCGCTTAAAGACCTGAGCATAACGATCCCCGAGGGCCAGTTCGTAGCCGTTTTGGGGCATAACGGTTCCGGGAAGTCAACGCTTGCGAAGCATATGAACGCAATTTTGCTTCCGTCCGGCGGGGCCTGCTATATCGCCGGGATGGACACAAGGGATAAATCCCTGATTTACGACATCCGCCGTACCGCGGGAATGGTGTTCCAGAACCCGGACAACCAGATCGTCGCCACCGTCGTCGAGGAGGACGTGGCGTTCGCTCCGGAGAACATGGGGCTTCCCCAGAAGGAGATCCGCCGCCGCGTCGACGAGGCTCTTTTATCTGTCGGAATGCAGGATTATAAGCAAAGCGCGCCCTACCACCTCTCCGGCGGCCAAAAGCAGCGCGTCGCCATAGCGGGCGTCATCGCGATGCGCCCCCGCTGCATCATACTCGACGAGCCGACGGCGATGCTCGACCCCATTGGCCGCGACGAAATCCTGTCCACAATCAAAAGCTTAAATAAAAACCATGGTATTACTATAATACTGATAACCCATAACATGAATGAAGCGGCGGAGGCCGACAGGATTCTTGTCTTGTCGAAGGGTTCTCTGCTGATCGACGGAACGCCGAAGGAAGTCTTCGAAAACGTTGAAACAATGAAGAGCGCCGGTTTGTCCGTTCCGCAGACGGTGGAGCTTCTGTACGAGCTGAAAAAGCTCGGCTGCCCCGTCAGTCTCGACGGGCTTCGCGTCAATGAGTGCGCCGACATTCTTTACCGTTTTCTGGAGGCATAGCGTTGGTTAAAAGCATAGAGGTCAAAAATTTAACACATGTGTACAGCGCCGGGACTCCGTTTGAGACTACGGCGCTTTCGGATATCAGCTTCAGCGTGGAGAAAGGCGAGTTTGTCGGTATAATCGGGCACACAGGCTCCGGCAAATCCACTCTTATCCAGCATTTTAACGGTCTCAAAAAGCCCACGTCCGGAACCGTAATGATTGAAGGCGAGGATGTCTGGGCAAACCCGCGCGACGTAAAAAAATTCCGTTTCCGTGCCGGGATGGTATTTCAGTATCCCGAGTACCAGCTTTTTGAGGAGACGGTTTTTTTAGACATTGCTTTCGGGCCGAAAAACATGGGGCTTAAGCAGTCCGAAATCGAGGAGCGGGTGCTCGAGGCAGTCGAATTTGTCGGTCTGAGCCCCGATATTCTTGAGAAGTCCCCCTTTGACCTATCGGGCGGTCAGAAACGCCGTGCCGCGATAGCGGGCGTTATAGCCATGCGTCCCGGCATCCTTATACTGGACGAGCCCACGGCCGGTCTTGACCCCAGGGGCCGCGACGACATCCTGCTTCATATCTCGGAATACCATAAAAAAATGAACGCCACGGTTTTGCTCGTCACCCACAGTATGGAGGACATAGCTAAAACCGTAAACCGCATAACGGTGCTGAGCCGCGGAAAAATCCTTACGGACGGCACCCCGAAAGAGGTTTTTTCGGAGCCTGAGCTTCTTAAAAGCGCGGGCCTTTCCGTGCCGCAGGTTACAAGAGTGTTTTTAAGGCTCAGGGAACTGGGCGCGCCCGTCGACACCACCGTTTATACCGTCGAGCAGGCGGTAAAGCAGCTGTCGGCCTTAAGGGGAGGTAAAGTCTGATGCTGCAGGACATTACTCTCGGCCAGTATTTTCCAGGCAGCACGTTAATTCACAGGCTCGACCCCAGGGTAAAGCTTGTCGCCGCGTTTTTATATATCGTCGCGCTTTTTTCGGCGCAGGGGCCTGTCGCCTACGGGCTTTGCCTGCTGTGGCTCGTCCTCGTGACCTCCGTTTCTAAAGTGCATATAAGGCTTATGTTAAAAGGGCTTAAGCCTCTTCTTTTCATAATAATTTTCACGGCCGTGTTAAACGTATTCTATACTCCCGGCCGCATAATCTACGAATTCTATTTTCTGCATATAACCTATGAGGGCATAGCGCTCGCGTTTTATATGGTCGTAAGGATAATCCTGCTCATAACGGGCACGTCGCTTCTTACCTATACGACCTCCCCTATAATGCTGACGGACGGGATTGAGCTGCTCCTAAACCCGCTTAAAAAGATCAAGGTTCCGGTGCATGAGCTCTCCATGATGATGACCATCGCCCTGCGCTTTATTCCGACGCTTATCGAGGAAACGGAAAAAATAATGAACGCCCAGAAGGCGCGCGGCGCCGATTTTGAAAGCGGCCGCCTCATAAGGCGCATAAAAGCTCTCTCTCCGGTTCTGATCCCGCTCTTCGTGTCCGCGTTCCGCCGGGCCGACGAGCTCGCCGTCGCGATGGAGTGCAGGCTATACAGAGGCGGCGAGGGCCGGACCCGCCTTAAAGAGCTGTCCCTTACCCGCGCCGATTATTATTCCCTCGCCTTCTGCCTCGTTTTCACCGCGCTCGCAATCCTGTCCGGAAAAATATTCTGATTTTTTACAGGTAAGCTTATTTCCCCCGCTGGAGTATTTATATGAAAAATATAGCTTTGACGCTTTCTTATCAAGGAACAAATTACCACGGCTGGCAGTCTCAGAAGAATGCCAAAACCGTCTGCGATACGCTTCGCGGCGCCGTTAAGCGGCTTTCGGGCGAAGATGTGACGCTTGTCGGCTGCGGTCGTACGGACGCGGGCGTCCACGCCAGGATTTACGTGGCGAATTTCCGTTCCGGAGTAAAAATCCCGGCCGACCGCCTTCCGTTCGCGATCAACGCGCTGCTTCCGGAGGACATTTCGGTCTCCTGCGCGACCGAGGTTCCCGATTCGTTCCACGCTACTTATTCGTGCCGCGGCAAGGAATATACCTATTATATCTACACGTCGAGAATCCGCGACCCGTTCCTTAAAAACCGCGCTTTCAGGCACCCTACCCCGCTCTGTGCCGAAGCCATGGTAAAAGCCGCCG
>JAUZPW010000092.1 GCA_030705725.1 Bacillota bacterium | reverse complement strand
GCTGCTTCAAATACTCGAACACAACAGCGAGAACGCTTAATATAGCCGCGGCCTGCTATGAAGCGGGTATAAACGCGGCCGAAATAAACCATGAAATATTTGATAGCAAAACGCGCGCGAGATTCGACATAGAACGCTACGTTTTTGAGAACCTCCGTTTCTATCAAGACGGGAAAATAGCTCTTTGCACCCTCCCGAGGCAGACGATAGACAACGCTGAAGCTACCGAAGACGACCTTGAGAATATAGCCGCGCTGCCGCGCCAGATTAAGGATGTAATGATTGCGATAACCATATCCGAAACCGAGAGTGGAAATTCCAAGGTATCCGTGAGGACTGCATCGGGCTACGATGCCGCGAGCATCTGCTCGAGATTCGGCGGCGGCGGCCATGAGAGGGCCGCCGGGGGCAGTCTTAAGGGCCTTCCTTCGGCAAATGAAAACACTGTGCTGGAAGCGGCGCTTCAATGTATTCAGGAATAATAACAGTCGATAAACCGAAGAATTTTACCTCTCATGATGTTATATCGGTTCTTCGGGGAATATTTCATATGAAAAGAATCGGTCATTCCGGAACGCTCGACCCAATTGCAACCGGAGTCCTGGCGGTATTTCTCGGCTCCGCGACGAAGGGCTGCGAATATGCCCTGCACCACGAAAAAGAGTATATCGCGTCGTTCAGGCTCGGAATTGCGACCGATACGCAGGATATAACCGGGGAAATATTGAAAACCGCGCCTGTTGACGTTTCAAAAAATGACGTGGAAAAGGCGCTTTATTCATTCCTTGGTGAGATTTCACAGCTTCCGCCGATGTATTCCGCCCTGAAAAAAAACGGTAAAAAGCTTTACGAATACGCTCGCCGGGGCGAAACGGTGGAGCGGGAGCCGAGAAAAGTCGTAATTTCAGAAGCGGAACTCCTGAACTCGGACTTAATCAATAACATATACCAAATCCGCATACGCTGCTCATCGGGAACATATATAAGGACGCTTTGCAGCGACATAGGCGAAACGCTCGGCTGTCACGCGGTAATGACGGACTTAAGAAGGACAAGGTCCGGTATGTTTACGCTTGACGACGCGCTCAGCTTAAATGAAATTGAAAAAATAACCGAAGCCGGGGAAATAACCCGGCATATAAAACCGGTAGACACCTTGTTTCGCGAATATCCCGGGCTAACGGCCGATGAATTCGGCGAGTCGCGCGTCAGGAATGGCGCATTTTTGCCGGCAGAATCTGTAAGCCCGGTTTTACCTGAAGAAGGGCAAATCTGCCGGGTTTATTCCGAAGGCGGTGCCTTTTTGATGTTAGGCCGGGTAAGGCGCCTGAGTGAATGCGGACTGGCGGTATTCAGCGAAAAAAACTTTTTCGGCTGATTTCTTTGCACAGGTCTTTGGAGGAATCTATTTTGAAAGTAAAAAGGGCAATAGCGCTGGGCTTTTTCGACGGAGTACATATCGGGCATATGTCGCTTCTTAAGCGCTGCTGCGAGATAGCCGCGGATAAAGACCTTCGCAGCGCCGCGCTGACTTTCAGCAGCCATCCCGACGGTCTTGTGCTAAACAGCGAAATAAAAACGCTATCCACCAATGAGCAGCGTGTCGAAATGCTTAGAAGGATCGGCGGTGTATCGGAAGTATTGCTGCTCCCGTTCGATAACGCGATGATGCATTTTGACTGGCGCGACTTTTTTAAGGATATACTGCTTAAAAAATATAGCGCATCCCATTTGATCTCGGGCGAAAGCTTCCGGTTCGGCTATAAAGGCCTCGGAACGCCTGAAAAGCTTAGGACGATCTGCCGCGAGAATAATATCAGCTGCGACATTGTGAAGGACGTAAAGCTTGACGGTATGACCGTAAGCTCGACAATAGTTAAGGAGCTTATTGCGAAAGGCGAAATAGAGCAGGCGAATAGGTTTTTGGGCCACGCTCACGAATATACCGGCCGGGTGGTATCCGGAAAAGGGATAGGCTCAAAAAAGCTCGTGCCCACGATTAACATAGAAGTAGACGCTTCCGTTCTGCTGCCGCCGTACGGTGTTTATATCTCAAAAGCATACCTTGGCGAAACGTCTTACATGGCCGTTACAAATATCGGCGTCCGCCCGACGTTCTCAAACGGAGGCGTAACCGTCGAGACAAACGCGATAGGCTACAGCGGCAATGCTTATGGTGAGACCGCGCGGATAGAGCTTCTGCGCTATCTCCGCCCCGAGCATCGGTTTTCCGACGCTAAGGAGCTGCTTTTGCAGATTGAGCGGGATATAACGGCGGCAAAAAGTTACTTTTCAGGGCTTTAATAGAAGAGAGGAACGATCGGATGCTACAAAATTTAATGGCGTCAATCAGAATTCTTCTGGGGAATATATATGAGCAAAACGTCGATTTCCTCTGGTTTTTTCTTTCCGTATTAGTAACGCTGGCTGTTCTGATCCCGCTGATCAACACTCTTCGCATGGGCAAAATTCCGAAAGAGAAAGAACGCTATAAGTTGAGCGCGCCGGACCCCGAAATCCGTGACCACGCGGCAAAAAGTCTGCAAATGGCGCTTAACCTGAGAACCGCCGAAAAAAATCCGGAATCGCTGCTGCGCTTTCGTAAGATGCTCGAAGGCAGATACCCCGAAATATACAAGGCGCTTAGCTTCGACGTTTACGGAGCCGGCAGCATATTGTTCTACTGGCCTTCAAGAACGGATGAGCAAGGCGCGCCGGTTGTAATATGTTCGCATTATGACTTAAACCCCACAAAACTCGAAAACGATAATAAAAACCCTGACGAATATATAGAGAAAAGCATTATTTCCGGACCGGATGCCTCCGGCGGCATATGCAGCACAATAGCGACGCTCGAGGCAATCGACTGCCTTCTGAAGGCGGGGTATGCTCCCACGAAGCGAAGTATCTATTTCGCTTTCGGGCATGACGGCGAAACTGGCGGGCAAAACGGCATGTTCAATATAACGCGCATGCTTTTCCGCAAAAAAATAAACCCAGTATTCGTGCTTTACGGCTCCGGCAATGTATATTCCTTTGCAAACAGAAACAGATTCACGGCAAGCGCCGCCGTCGGCATAGCGGAAAAGGGCAGGCTGAGGCTTAAATTAACGGCTTTTCCCGTAAAAAGCGGCAAAGAGCGGACAGCGTCCGAGGTGCTTGAGGAAGCCGTTTACAGAATCGAATCCGCGCCTGTCAAATACCGCATAACTGAAACCACAAGGGCGTATTACCGCGCAATGGCGCCCGCGCTGACGTTTATGGGGCGGTTTGCTCTCGGAAACCTTCCGTTTACAAAAGGTCTGTTTTACAGGATATTCCGCAAAGAACCTGAAAGTAACCCGATGCTCGGAACCTCGATAAAGATTTCCGATAAAAAAATTGCGCAGGGCGAGGCGTTTTTGGATATAGGCCTTATTAACGGCGACACCGCGCAGTATGTCCGCGATTATATCGGCGATATACTTTCCGACCTTCCCGTGACGATACACGAACTTGAAGCCGTGGAGGCTTCGAATATTTCGGAAACCGGGTCGGAGGCCTATAAAAGCATATGCCGCGCGATTCAGGCGCGTTTCGGCAGAATCCTGATAGCTCCGTGCATATCGGATAAGCCTAACGGCGCGCGTTACTTCGAAAAAATCTGCGGCTCTGTGTATAGGGTGTCCCCCGTTCTGCTCGAAGCCAGAAACTATTCCGAGCTGGACGAGGATTCAGTTAGGGACAGCGCCGTTGGAGCCGCGGTGGAAACCTACATTTCGATTATAAAAAGCGCTGGAAGCGATATTTTGTAAAGTAAACTGCAAATCAAAAAAGAAAAGGCGCTGTTGAAAAACGCCTTCCCAGGAAAATAGTGCACAAAAATGCGTCTCGATTTGGCTAAAAAAAGCCATTTCAAGGCGCATTCTTCTGTTCATCGGGCTGTTTTATTGCGCAATCTGCTGCCGCTGGTTTGTTTTGCAGCAGCCTCAAACTTTTAGCATATATCCTATTTGCCGAGATAAGTATTCACGTTTTTGAGCGTAATATTTTTGTATTCGTCCGTGTAAGTGACCTTCGCCCCGCTTACCCACGATTTTGTAAGCTTTTCAAAAAGACCGTCGGACATAACCGACAAGATGCTGCTTTTGTGTCCGGCCAGGTAGGCTTCGTCAAGCGGAAGCCTTTTAATTATGTGATAGCCATATTGCGTTTCGACAATCCCGCTCACTCCGCCGACGTCCAAAGCGAACGCCGCTTCCTCGAATTCCGGAACCATGGCATTTTCGGGGTCAAGGGCAGAGTAAGTAAAAGTATATGTGTAATTATTTTCGGGCGTAAGGCCGGTGTCTTCATTCTCCGTTTTAACAACGGACATAAAGTCCTTGCCGCCTCTGATTTTAGATAAAAGCGCGTCCGCTTCTGCTCGCTTTTTGGCGGACGCTTCTTCCCCGATCGGGTTTCCATCACTGTCAACCGTCTTTTTTAGTATATGAGATACGGTAACGTAGTTTTTGTCAAAAAAAACCCGGATTTCGTCCTCCTTGGGCTCATTGGGGCCTCCTTCGGAAAATAAAACTTTTGAAAGCTTATCGTAAATAAACGAATATCTGTTTACTTTGTCAAAAAGAGAATCCGTCATTCCAGACTGCTTCAAAGCCTTTTCGTATGCTGCCATTCCGCCGGCCGACTCGATATTCTGCTTTTTATTTTCTTTGAGCTGCTGCTCTTCTTCTTTGGTAAGCGTAATGCCGAGCTCCGACGCCTTGTCCAAAACGGTATACATAAGGATAATCTGGCTTGTCGCCGATTCCTTTGCCGAAGCCTCTCCGTCGTCTCCCTGCTCCGGATCTACATAAGAAGCGTTAAGCTGCAAAAAATAGGCGTACTCGCGGGCGCTTATCCGGTTGTCGCCGACAGTCATTGCAACGGGGCTGCTTTTAACGGCACACCCGAAGGACGAAAGCAAAATAACAGCCGATAAAAGTAAAAGAAAAACAGCACGGAACCGAAACATCGAGACATCATCCTTTTTGATTTGGCTGAGGGTTTAAGGCCCACGCTCAGGTTAAAGTATAAATCGGCACAAAACAGTATACAAGTCTTAAAGCTCAAATATTCCTAAGACGGACTTATGTCGTAGCTCGAAATAAGGCGCCTGGCCTCCTGCAATGCGGGAATATCTGGTTTCAGCCTTAGCGAGATGTAAGGCGACTCGCCGGCGTTCAGCAGGATACGCCCCTTGTAGTAAGGCTCGGAGCAAAGGTTTGAAATCCGCATAAAATCGGGCTTTTTAAAGATCACAATCAGCCGCCCTTCCTTCTGGGAAAGCTCGGTAATTCCAGCCTGAGATGCCTCAAAGCGCAGCAGCGCAATATCGAGAAGCGCCGCCGTTTCTGACGGAGGATCGCCGTAACGGTCAATAAGCTCGTCGATCATATCCCCGCGGTCCTCTTCCGAGCGGATCATCGCTATCCTGCGGTAGAGGTCTATGCGCTGTCCCGCGTCCGGCACGTATTTCTGCGGTATATTCGCGTTTAAGGCAAATTCCGCGGCGCACTCGACGCGTTCCTGCACTTCTCCGCCCTGCTCGGTTATCACGGCCTCCTCGAGAAGCTTCAGATACATGTCGTAGCCCACCGATATCATATGTCCGCTTTGCTCTGGGCCCAGCACGTTTCCCGCACCCCTGATCTCAAGGTCGCGCATGGCTATCTTAAAGCCCGAGCCGAACTCGGCGAACTCGCGTATGGCGGAGAGACGTTTCTGTGCGATTTCCGAAAGAACCTTTCCGCGCCTGAAGGTAAAATAGGAAAAAGCGTGCCGCGATGATCTGCCGACGCGGCCCCTGATCTGGTGGAGCTGCGAAAGTCCGAAAGTGTCGGCGTTTTCAATGATGAGGGTATTGACGTTTGAAATGTCAAGGCCAGTTTCAATTATCGTCGTACATACCAAAATATCGATATTTCCGTCGGACATCCTGCCCATGATGTCGTTAAGCTGCGCCTGCGGCATCTGACCGTGAGCGATTTCAACCGTCGCGTCCGGAATTTCCTCGCGTATTCTGTAAGCCGTCCGGGAAATGGATTCAATGTGATTGTGCAGGTAATATACCTGGCCCCCGCGCGACAGCTCGCGCCGCATTGCGTCCGCAAGCAGACGCGGATCGTGCTCCAGCACATAAGTCTGCACCGGATAGCGGTCCCTAGGGGCCTCCTCTAG
>JAUZPW010000091.1 GCA_030705725.1 Bacillota bacterium | reverse complement strand
GCCTCGGTCGTAACCACTTCGCCGCCGCACTTTTTGAATGCGTCTGTAAAGTTCTGCTGGCAGCCTACGCTGTAATCGTCGCCGATGCAGTAGATGATCGCTACCTTGTTGATTTTAAGAACTTCTTTTGCATATTCGGCGACAGTTGCGGTTATCTGCGGATCGGAGAGGCAGGCTCGGAATGAATACGGATGCACCGAGCCGTCCTCGTTCTGTGTGACCTTGTAGTTTGTGGCGCAGGTCGTGATGAACGGAACTTTGTACTCTTCGCAGACTTCGCCGAGGGCGATGGCGCTTGTAGAGGCGTCCGGACCTATGAATGCGATGACGCCGTCTCTCTGGATGGCCTTGCGAGCCGCGTTCGTGGTCTGAACGCTGTCACCCGCCGTGTCGTACACCTTGAGCTCGATTTGCTTACCGTTGATGCCGCCCGCCGCGTTTACGTCGTTTACGTACATTTCAACCGATTGGCGTTCGACGATGCCCCACGGGGATCCGTCGCCGGTGAGGGGCCCTATGTAGCCGATTACTATGTTTTTCGGCTCTTCGGTTTTTTTGCCGCACGCTCCCAATGAAAGGGCAAATGCAGCGATGAGAACAACTGCCAGAATTTTCTTAATCATTTTCTTCCTCCCTTTTATTTATGGTTTATTTTTTTGTTTTTGCCTCGTTTTCAATAAGCTCAACATAAAGATCGCAGTATTCGATAACGTCGTCGACCGCGACCGCTACGCGGTTTCTGCTTCTGAGAGCCTCGGTGTAATTCAGTTTGTATTCAAGGCTATTAGGATCCATGTTTGCAAGATCGACGGACAGATAAAGGAACGGAATGGGTCTTGCAGCCGGTGAATACGCGTATGAATTCTGCTCAAAACGATCGCAGAGGGTGTAGAACGCCCACGTTACCGTTCTGGTTACTTTAAGAAGCAGCTTGTTTAAGAGCACGACGCGTCTGTCCGTAATCGGCAGATCCTTGAATTTATCGCGGAGCCCGTTTAACTTAACCGCGTAGTCCTGCATCTTGCGTACGTTGTCAAGGATACTCTGCATCTCGATTTTCTTGTCCGCTTTTTTCATTATGTCGACGATCTTGTTCTCGGCGTCCTTGAAAGTCATTCTGAAATCGCACGGGAGAACCGGATCGTTGGCGTAGCTGCATATAACTGCGGCGTCAAACCTAAGATCGTTTATAAGGTTGTTGACGTCGATCTTCGTCATATCGTCTTTTTCGGTGTGGTTCCACCAGCCGAGAACGCCGCCGTGGGTCTTCTCTATGTACTCGTCGGACATGCACATACGGCCGACTATGGACGTAATGCCGACTCCGAAGAACGACTGATCGCCGACCTTGTTGAGCGTCATGCACTCGGTATTGTAACCGGTGGTGTCTTTAATGTACTTTGTGGAAAAGTCGATTAGCTCTCTTGACGACGAGCACTCGTATTCGCATGCAAAGCTCATTCCGGTCGTGTCTATATTGATTCCGCCCACGCAATGCTGCTCGAGATCCTCCCAGTTATGGTCTATATACCAGGTGGAGCAGGCCGATTCGGCGATTTCGTGGCCGTTCCAGTTAATGAAATAAAGGCTGCGCTTGATCTTATCGCGGTGCTTCGCCAGGACCTCGGCAAGGTGCAGGATCGTCGCCACGCCGGAGCCGTTGCAGGTAACGCCGGGCTCCCACGCGTCGAGATGCCCGTTTACGAGAAGGTACTCGTCGGGCTTTTCGGTGCCGCGCATATAGGCTACCGGCATCGGAAGAATGTCCCAGCTCCTGGTGGATTCCGCCTCGACATGGATGACGACTTTTTCGCCGGAGCTGCACATTTCCTTGAGCATAAGTCCCGCGCTGTGGGTTATGCCTACGCCGACGATCTGCGGAATGTCGTCCCACGTTTCCGGTGTCGGGTTGCCCCAGACCGCTTTAAGCCCGCGGCCGCATATGTAATCCTGCTCCAAGTTTCCGTCCTCGCCCCAGTTTGCGCAAAGCATAACCGCAGCGCCCATTTCGGCGGCGATTCTGGCTTTTTCCGGGGTTGCCGGGCTGTATGAAACCTCAACCATAACGGCTTTGCCGCGGACATCCTTGCCCTCGTAATCGCAGTAGTCGCCGGCTCCGATATAAATAAGCTCTACGTTTAAGCCTTTGGGCGGAGTCGACGCGATATGGCAGCAGGGCCTGCTTTCGAGCTTAATGGTCTTCGGCTGCAGAAGGGTCAAAGAGGAGTAAACCGGATTGCTGTTGTATATCTCCATGTCCACCACTTTAGCCTCGAGCCCGAACTCCTTATACTTCGACACGAGCCATTCGGCTGCTTTTCTGTCGTCGCCCATTCCCGAAATACGGCATGGGAAATGGTCGGTAAGGTACTGGCAGTAGTCGTAGTTTTTCTGAGCGCTGAGTTCCTCCTTGATGATGTTGTAAAGTTCGTTCATATTTTCACCTTCGTATATAAAATTATTTTACGGCTGCTATAACTTCTATCTCGACCATTACGCCTTCATGAAACTTCCCTATCTGCACCGTCGACCGCGCCGGGGGATTCTCCGGGAAAAATTCCTTGTAGGTTTCGTTGAATTCCTGGAATTTATTTATATCCGAAATAAAGCAAAGCGTTTTGAATACGTGCCCGAGATCCGAGCCTCCCGCTATCAGTATCTGTTCGATATTTTTGATCGCCTGACGTGTCTGCTTGACAATATCGCCCGGCGCTACCAGCTTTCCGGTCACGGGATCGGATCCGGTCACGCCCGCCGTGTAGATAAAGTCGCCTGCTCTGTAACCCTGCTCGTACCAGGCTGCGGGTTTGGGTGCTTTGTCCGTCTTAATTACGTTTAGTTTCATTTTCTGTCTCCTGTTAGTTTTTGTCTGCAAACAGGAATCTCTGATAAATGCTGCTCATCTGATGAACCGACTCCAGGTCGACCCATTCGTTCTTTCCGTGCAGTCCCGCGCCCTTGCAGCCAAGGCAGATCACGGGAATTCCGGTCAGGGGCACAAGCCTGTTGTTGTCGGAGACGCCGGTTCCGTATTCATACTTTAATTTTTCGCCGGTCACATCCGTGAAAACCTTCTCGAGGCTTTTTTTGAACGGGAAATCCTCTCCCAGGTCGAATGCCGGGTAGTAAGGATCGCAGACGCTGAAAGAGAACTTCGCTTTAAGCCCCAGCTTGCTCACGACGTTCTGCATATTCGAGATAACGAATTCCACGGTCTCCTCAGGGGCCGTATGCTTATTTATAAGGGCCTCGCAGTGTTCGGGCACCACGATCGAGTATTCCTTAAAGCCGCCCTCGATTTTAAGCGTAACATACCTCTGGTTTCCCATCTTCGGGTGTACGATTTCCGGCATCTCGCGGTCGAGCACCGCAAGGAACCTCGACATCTCCTCAATCGCGTTCACTCCGAGCTCGGGAGTATGCCCGTGCGTTGCGACGCCTTTTGCCTCCGCCTTTATAAGCATCTTCCCCATGGCTCCGATAAGCGCGCCCCATTCGGGTTCCGCGGAGATTCCAAAATCCGCCTTGATGCCCTCGTCGATTAGTTTGTTTACTCCGATGGAATAGGCTTCCTCGTCCGGCACAAACGCCAGAATAAGCTCGCCCGGAAGTTCATCCCTGTGCATGGCGGCAATACGTGCTGCGTTTAGTGACGCCGCGATTCCGCTTTTCATGTCGAGAACGCCGCGGCCGTACATTCTTCCGTCTTTCGTGACCGCGGTAAAGGGATCCGTGTCCCATCCTTCGCCTGCGTCGACCGTATCCATATGTCCGGTCAGCAGAATCGTTTTGCCGGGTTTCTTTCCTTTCAGCCTGCCGACGACATTAAAACGGTCGGGAGCCGCGAACTGCTTTTCCACACTGTCCATGCCAATTTCTTTCATGCATTCGTAAATGAAATCACCGACAGCTTTTTCCTTTCCGGAAACGGACGGAATTCCCACAAGCTGCCCCAGCGTTTTAACTGTATAACCGCTTTTCTCCTCAAAAAACACTGCAGTTCCTCCATAAATCAAAAAAATTATTTTAATATTACAATAAGCGTTTTGCTTATAAAAGTCAATAGAATCTAACAAACAGTTGTAATAATTTTATAATATTTAATGATGTTTATAAAAAAAAGCTAGCACATTGATGTATATGCTAACTTTTTGTTTTATTATTTTATAATGTAAAATACTTCGTCAATTTGTAAATCAAATTAATTTTTTTATTTTTGACTTTCGTCGAGCCGGTCGATTTTTGACACCCGTTCGGCATAAACTCCGCCCAGAAATTCGGTGCTCAGGAAAGTATCCGTTATTTCGAGAGCAACCCCGACGCCCGTCACCCTCGCGCCGAGAGTCAGGACGTTCGCGTTATTATGCTGTCTTGTCGCCCTTGCGCTGTAGCTGTCGGTGCACCTCGCCGCTCTGATTCCCTTGTGCTTGTTGGCGATGATCGACATACCGATGCCGGTGCCGCAGATAAGTATCCCAATGTCGGCGGCTCCGCCGGAAACTGCTTTGCAGACAGAAGGCGCGTAGTCGATTGAATTGCATCTGTCTTTTGAGAAGCAGCCAAAATCCTCGATCTCTGCGCCTTTTTCGTTTAAGTGCTCAATAACCGTCTTTTTAAGTTCATAACCCGCGTGGTCGCTTGCCAAAGCGATTCTCATGATGCTGCACGTCCTTTAATAATTCGTCGTGCCTTTCTGCGTGAACAGCAGAAACCGGCCCTTACTCATTAATATAATAAAAACCGGCCGTTGTCAATTGCTAAATTCACCCTAAAAAAAGTCCCGTCCTTTGCTCCTTAAAAAAGAGGGGCGAGGATGGGACGAATTAACGTATTAAATTTCTGTGCGTTTTATATTCCGGCTCTCGCGAATATCTCTTTCATTCTCTGTTTGCCGTCGGCAATAATCTTTTTCTCGTCCATTGTAAGGACCTCGCGGTTTCTCATAATAAGCCTGCCGTCGATTATGGAATCTGTGACGTCGCTCGCCCTCACGCCTTCGACAAGAACGTTTATCAGGTTGCTGTTCGGCATGATATGAGGCTGCTCGATGTCGAGAAGTATAACGTCGGCCCGCATTCCGGCGCTTATTTCCCCTATCTCCTTCTCCATGAGCGCGGCTCTGGCTCCGCCCTTTATAAGCATTTTAAGAAGCGCCTTAATAGGTATAATTGTCGGGTCGAATATCGGCAGGCCCAGAACAGCCTGCAGCGCGAACCTGAGAATACGCAGCTCCTCGAAGAAATCCATATTGCATCCCGACGCGCCGTCGCTGCCTATGCCGATAGACAGTCCGGCGTGAAGTATCGTGGGAGTTCTCGGAACGCCGTGGTTTCCCAAATTCGCCCTCGGGCAGTGGCAGAGCTTCGCGTCGCATTTTGCAAGCAGCTCGATGTCCGCGTCCGTTAGCACCACATTGTGCGCGCCGAGAAAATTTTTTCCCAAAATGCCGTAATCGTAAAGGACTTCGACCGGGCGTTTCCTGTAATTCTGGAGGCAGTAGCTGACCTCATCCCTGTGCTCGCACAGGTGCGCGTGTATGCCTGTATTGTATTCGGACGCTTTTTCTCCGATCATCCTTAAAAGCTTGGGCGAGCAGCTCATTACCTGCCGCATGGCGAACCATATCTTAATTCGTCCGTTCCCCAGATTATTGCAGTTTTTGTAAAGCTCCTCGGTGCGCTCTATCGCCTCTTCGGCGGTCTCCCGCCAGGAATCGGGAATAAACGCGCCCTGATCCATCGTTGAACGCGCGATGTTCGCGCGGATGCCCGACTCCTCAGCCGCCTTGACGACCATATGCATATGGTTTCCTCCGGATTCGTTGCATGTGGTTATTCCGGATTTTATCTGCTGCAGGTAGGTAAGCTGCCCCGAAAGATAACTGTCCTGCTCGTTCAGAGTGCTTTCAAAGGGCACAAGAATGCGGGTCCAGACCATTGGGTATTCGTCCGCAAGCTTTCCGCGGAGCATATATTGACAGGCGTGGACATGGCTGTCCACAAGCCCGGGCATTATAAGCTTTCCGGAAGCGTCAATGGTCTCTTTCGCGTCGTACTGCCCGTCAAGAACTTTTTCTTCGCGAACCTCCGCAATTCTCCCGCCGGAAATCGCAACGGATATTCCTTCCTTTATTTCCAGCTCCGGCGTCAGCAGCGTGCCGTTTTTTAGAAGAATATCGCATTTTTTCATCATCGCACACTTCCTTTTAT
>JAUZPW010000090.1 GCA_030705725.1 Bacillota bacterium | reverse complement strand
CTGGGCCGCGTCCTACATAAAAACCGCCGCGCAGAATAAATGGATAACGGGTTACCTTGACGGAACATACCGTCCCGGAAATTATCTCAAGCTCGAGGAAGCCGCGACGGCCGCCCTGAAGCTTCTTGGCTATTTGGGCAGCGATTTTTCGGGCTCTTACCCGAACGGCCAGCTCGCGCTCTGCCGCTCTCTCGGCCTGTCTGAAAACGTAACCGCCGCGCAGGGCGGCTACATGACGAGGGGCGACTGCCTGTATCTTATCTATAACCTGCTGACCGTCAAAAACAAGGACGGCAAGGTTTACATAGAGACCCTTGGCTATACCGTAAACAGCAGCGGCGGCATCGACTATACGGCGCTTATAAACAAAGCCGTCGAGGGCCCCGTCGTCGTCGGCTCCGGCACGTGGTATACCGCCCTGCCGTTTTCCTTAACGGGCGCGTCCTTCTACCGCAACGGAACGAAGTGCGCCTCCTCTTCAATATCGTTATACGACGTTATTTACTATTCTCTCCCCATGCGGACGGTCTGGGCGTATAATAACAAGGTTACCGGCACCTATGAGGCCGCGTCCCCGAACAGCGACAACCCCGCCTCGGTGACGGTCGCCGGAACGAGCTATAACATATCCTCATCGTCCGCTGCCTACGCGCTTTCGGATATAGGCGGATTCTCCGTAGGAGATACCGTAACGCTCCTTCTCGGCAGGGATAAAACCGTCGTCGGGGTCATTCCCTCGACTGAGGCAAACAGCGACCTTTACGGCGTCGTAACCAAGGTGTCGAGCGAAAACTACACGGACGCGAACGGCAAAAGCTACAGCGCCCAGGCGCTGACCATCGCCGATACCTCCGGTGCCGAGCGCCGGTATGTCTGCGCCTCGGCTTATTACTCCGCGGGCGACCTTGTAAAGATCGGCTTCTCGGGCGGCGAAACCGCAGTTTCGCCCCTGCAGCGCTCGTCGCTGACGGGAACAGTCACCTCCTCCGGCATAGGCGGGCTCGCTTTTTCCGGTGGCGCCGAGATTCTCGACGTCAGCGGGAGCAGATACGCGAGGCTATTTCCGTCGCGGCTCGCGGGCATAAAGCTTGAGGCGGGCGACGTATACTTCTATTCGACGGATATAAACGGCGAAATAGACAGACTGATACTCAATAACGTGACGAACGACATGCAGAGCTTCGGCATCATAGAAAGCGTCGAATCGTCGTCCGATACAAAACTGTACACTGTGATGATAAACGGCAAAGAATCAAAAATAACTGCTAAAACCGGTGAATACCTCTGTTCCGTCGGCGGCTGCGTGTTCAGCTACGACGGCGATACCCTCGAATCGGTCAAAAACATGACCGAGCTTGATCTTAGCGGACTAAACGAATCTTATGTTCAGTCGAATTCCGCCTCCTACCCCGTTTCGGACAAAGTCGCGGTTTACGTCAAAGACGATTCAGGGTACAATCTAAGCAGCATCTCAGCCGTGTCCGATCTCAGTAAATACACCCTCAGGGCTTATCTCGACAAACCGGCGTCCGAGGGCGGAAGGGTCAGGGTAATCGTCGCCGAGGCGAATCGGTAAGGCTCGTAAGCTTAATCGAAAGGAACGGTCAAAATGGCCAATATCTTGATTGCCGACGACGAGGAAAGAATGCGCCGTTTAGTCAGCGATTTTCTCAAAAGGGACGGCTGCCATGTCCTGCAGGCAAAAGACGGTAAAGAAGCGATCGATGTAGTCGACTTAAATATCGCGTCGCTCGACCTTGTTATACTCGACATAATGATGCCGGTTCTAGACGGATGGAGCGTCCTGCGCCATATAAGAAAGCTGTCGCAAACCCTGCCCGTGGTGATGCTGACGGCGCGGAACGAGGATGTCGACGAGGCGTTCGGTTTTGAACTGGGCGCCGACGACTACATAAGCAAGCCGTTTTCACCGATCGTGCTGTCCGCGCGCGTGCGGTCCATTTTGCGCCGCCGGGCGGAAAAAAGCGCGCCCCAGATCGAACAGCTCGGTAACATTCTGATAAACGAGTTTAAGCGCGAGGTTCGGATAGACGACGACGCGATAATCCTGACGCCCAAGGAATACGAGCTTCTGATCTATTTCAAGAACAATAAAAACATAGCCCTCTCAAGGGAAAAAATACTAAACACCGTCTGGGGCTACGATTATTTCGGCGACCTCAGAACGGTCGACACCCATGTCAAAAAACTGCGCGCAAAGCTTTCCGGCGATCAAAACCATATTCAGACGGTCAGAGGCTACGGATACAGGTTTGAGGTGGAGGAATGAAGCTCAATTCGTCCGTAAAGACAAAGCTTTTCCTGGCTATATGCTTGATAGCCGTCGTGTTTATAAGCGTTTTTTCCTTCCTCAACCTGTTTTTTTACGACGATTATTATATATTCAGCAAAAAGAATACGCTCGCGGATATATATCACAAAGTAAACTCGATATACGACGGCGATATCGGGAATATCGCAAGCGAGCTTTTAAGGATGGAATACGTTTACGGAGTGCGTATTTCCATCAGAAACGGCGACGAAATAAAATACAACACAATATTCGACCTCGGCAAAAGCCAGAAAGGCCCCCTGAAAATGCCAGGGCCCATGCCCGCTCCGAGGGAAAACTCGCGCTTTACTTATAATCAAAAGGAGCTTAAGGAAAGGGGATATACCTTCAGCACCCTGCAGGACACGCCCGGAAAAAACCAGTTTTTGGGGCTGATCGGCAAACTCAAAAATAATGACCGCCTTGTCGCTATAATACCCGTCGCCTTCATTGAGGAAACCTCTCACTTTACATCCTTTTTCCTGCTGATCGCAGGCCTGTTCACGCTTTTAGTGTGCGTCGTGCTCGCCTATTTTCTTTCAAAGTGTTTTTCAGCGCCGCTTATCGAAATAAACGACGTGGCGACCTCGATGGCGACGCTCGATTTCAGCAAGAAATACACCGGCAAAAGCCGCGACGAAATAGGTCAGCTCGGAAACAGCGTCAATAAGCTCTCGTTTCATCTGCAAAACGCCATAGACGACCTTCGCCGAAGCAACCTTCTGCTTGCGGAAGAGGTGCGGAAGGAACGCAAAATAGACGAAATGAGGAAGGATTTCATAATAAACGTTTCCCATGAGCTTAAAACCCCGATAGCCATCGTTCAGGGCTACGCCGAAGGGCTGAAAGTCAACGTAAACTCCTCAGAGGAGGATAAAAACTACTACTGCGATATAATCATAGACGAGTCTCACCGAATGAACCGCCTCGTAATGCAGCTCCTCGACCTCTCGTGCATCGAGGCGGGCAGCGAAAAGCCCGAAATGGTGGGAATCGACCTGCAAAGCCTCGCAAAATCGGTGGTTACGAAAACAAAGCCTCTTGCCGAAGCCAAAAACCTCCGCGTCGATTATAAAAACGTGTCGGGCGCCATAATGGGCGACTTCGGCATGGTGGAGCAGGCGCTTACAAATTACGTCACAAACGCCATAAAAAACACTCCCGAAAACGGCAGCGTAACCCTGTACTCCGAGCTTAAGCCCGGCGCGGTACGGATGTCGGTCGAAAACGAGGGCAGCCCGATCCCGGAAGAAGAGCTTCAGAAAATTTGGGAAAAGTTCTATAAAGTCGATAAATCGAGATCCCGTGCAGACGGCGGCACGGGCATAGGACTTTCAATCGTGCGCGCCGTCATGGAAGCGCACGGCGGAGCTTACGGAGCATATAACCTCGACAAAAGCACGGTCTTCTATTTCGAGCTGAAAAGCGCCGCCGAAGAATAAATATTTGAGCCGTCCCGGCGAATACCATAGGCCGCGGCGGCTTCTTTTTTCCCTCGCTTATTGTCAAAACATCACATATCGTGTATAATTTTTGCCATAGACTCCATATAAAATAGTAAACGGAAGATGATAACAATATGAAGTATGTTGTAATTCTCGGGGACGGCATGGCCGATTACCCCGTCAGGGAGCTTGGCAATAAAACTCCCCTTCAGGTGGCTCATAAACCGAATATGGACTACCTCGCGTCCCACGGCCGGTCGGGGCTTGTAAAAACGATACCCGAGGGAATGCCTCCCGGAAGCGACACCGCAAACCTCTCGGTCATGGGCTACGACCCTGAACTTTACTATTCGGGCCGTTCCCCGCTCGAAGCCGTAAGCATGGGCATCGACCTCACCGAACGGGACGTTACCTTCCGCTGCAACCTTGTCACGCTTTCCGGGGCCCAGAACTTTGAGGACGCGGTAATGGTCGATTACAGCGCCGGCGAAATTTCGACCGCGGAAGCGTCCGAGCTGATCGAATACTTAAACGGCAAATTCCAGACCGAAAGCATAAGGCTTTACCCCGGCATCAGCTACCGCCATTGCCTGGTGCTAAAAAACGGCAAAACGGGCGGCTATCACACGCCGCCGCATGACATCTCGGATCGGCTCGTCGGGGAATATCTTCCCACAGGCGAGAATTCCGAGCTGCTTATAGATTTAATGAAGCGCTCGCGCGAGCTTCTTTCCGAGCACCCCGTCAATGTCAGCCGCATGAAGCGCGGTCTGCCTCCGGCGAACTCCATATGGCTCTGGGGCGAAGGCAGAAAGCCCAAGCTCTCCCCGTTTGAGGATAAATACGGCGTTTCCGGCACGGTCATCTCGGCGGTCGACCTTATAAAAGGCATCGGCATTTGCGCCGGGCTCAAAACCGTAGAAGTGCCGGGCGCTACCGGCAACATACAGACCAATTTCGAAGGCAAGGCCGACGCCGCTGTCGACGCCCTTTTGAATAAAGGCTCGGATTTCGTGTACGTACATATCGAGGCTCCCGACGAGTGCGGCCACCGCTATGAGATAGGCAATAAGGTCCGCGCGATTGAGCTTATAGACCATAAGGTAGTCGGGCCGATAAAACAGGCGCTTGACAACGCGCGCGAGGATTATAACATGATGGTCCTGCCCGACCACCCCACTCCCCTCTCGCTCCGCACCCATACGTCCGACCCCGTGCCCTTCCTGCTCTTCCAGAGCGCGAACCAGTTTACGTCCGGCGTAACGCGCTACGACGAGGAATCGGCCAAAAAATCAGGCGTTTTCATCCCCAAGGGCTGCATGCTTCTGGATCTGCTTATACAGGATTGATAAAACCCGGATTCGCCGCTTTGCCCGCGGTTCGGAGGCAGCTGATAAAACCGTTTCATTAATAAATCATAAAACGGCCCGGAAGTTTTACTATCATACTTCCGGGCCGTTTCATTTGCTCTTGCGTGTAAGCGGCTTCTAATCAGCCGGGTATTTTCTGTCATACAGCAGCGCCGCAATAAGCACCACAAAGCATGAGCCGGCGTTATGTACCAACGCTCCCGTCGTAGGGGTCAGCAGCTGCATAACCGACAAAGCGACGGCAACAAAGTTAATGCACATAGAAATCGTAATACTAAGCTTAATTGTCGAAACTGCCGCGTTGGAAAGCCATTTCAAATAGGGTATCTTGGACAGATCGTCGCCCATAAGAGCGATATCCGCAGCGTCTACGGCAATATCGCTTCCCATGTCGCCCATTGCTATACCGACGTTTGCAATTTTAAGCGCCGGGGCGTCGTTAACTCCGTCTCCAATCATGCAAACCTTTTTCCCCGCGTTTTGAAGGGCCTCAATGCTGCCTACTTTTTCCTCCGGCAAAAGCTCGGCGCGAACCTCTGTGATACCGGCCTTCTTTGCAAAGTAATCCGCTGTTCTGCGATTGTCTCCCGTAAGCAAAACAGATGTTGTCTTCATCTTTTTCAGCCCCGCGACCATCTTCCCGGCGTCTGGCCGCAGCACATCGGAAAGCGCAATCACTCCGACACATACGCCGTCAGCGGCAGCCAGAATAGACGCTTTTCCTTGCTCGCGGAGCGTATTCAGTGTTTTGCTTACCTGAGCGGTAATCTCAATCCCATTTTCGCAGATATATTTTTCGCTTCCGCAAAACAGATTTTTTCCGTTTACCTGTGCATAAATGCCTTTGCCTGCCTCCATACGGAAGCCCTCCGGCTCCGCCAAGGCCATGCCTTGCTCCTTTGCATGAGCTGCAATCGCTTTGCCGAGCGGATGTTCGCTGCGGGATTCCGAAGAAGCGACGAGAGTTAACAGGGCTGTTTCATCCAAATCGGAGGACATTGATATAATGTCGCTGACTTCCAATTTGCCGTAGGTTAATGTTCCCGTCTTATCAAAGGCTATTGTATTTACCTTACCCATTTT
>JAUZPW010000009.1 GCA_030705725.1 Bacillota bacterium | reverse complement strand
TGAAATTTCACTTGCTTTAACTCGCATAAATAATATAGAATTGTTTTGTAAATTTTGTAAAGGAGTAATTAAAATGCCTCTTGTGACAACCAAGGAAATGTTCAAAAAAGCATACGAGGGCGGGTACGCCATAGGCGCTTTCAATGTAAACAACATGGAGATCATTCAGGGTATAACCGAAGCGGGCAAAGAGGAAAACGCGCCTCTCATTCTTCAGGTATCCGCCGGGGCCAGAAAATACGCGAAGCATATTTATCTCGTTAAGCTTGTGGAAGCGGCGATAATAGATACCGGACTTCCGATAGCGCTCCACCTTGATCACGGAGAAGACTTCGAGGTCTGCAAAGCCTGCGTGGACGGCGGCTTTACCTCGGTTATGATTGACGGCTCAAAATATGATTTTGAAACCAATATAAAGGTTACGAAAGAGGTTGTAGAGTACGCCCACTCAAAAGGCGTTGTTGTCGAGGGCGAACTCGGCAAGCTTGCCGGCATAGAAGACGCCGTTAACGTAAGCGCAGAAGACGCCCAGTTCACAAACCCCGCCGAGGTCGAGGAATTTGTTGAAAAGACCGGCGTCGACTCTCTTGCGATCGCTATCGGGACGAGCCACGGCGCTTATAAATTCAAGCCCGGACAGAAACCCCGCCTGCGCTTCGACATCCTTGAGGAAGTGGGGAAGAGGATCCCCGGTTTCCCGATAGTTTTGCACGGCGCGTCTTCCGTTATGCAGGAATATGTTAAAATAGTCAACACTTACGGAGGGAAAATGCCCGACGCAATCGGAGTTCCCGAGGAAATGCTTCGCCAGGCGGCAAAAATGGCCGTCTGCAAAATTAATATCGATTCTGACCTGAGGCTTGCGATGACCGCCTCTATCCGTCAGCATTTTTACGAAAATCCGGATCACTTCGACCCGAGACAATATCTTAAACCGGCCAGAGAAAATATCAAGACAGTCGTAAAGCATAAACTTAAAGATGTTCTGGGCTGCAGCGGAAAAGCTTAATAAAAGAAAACAAAAAAATGGAACCGAAGTTTTTTCGGTTCCATTTTTTATTTCGCCATAATAACTTTTACAGGTTTGTTTTTTTCGAGACAGCTCAAAATAACATTGCGGGTTCCGCCGGATTTGCCGTCCCACAGTGCGATAACGTAATCGGCACGGTTTACGATGAGCGCATTGCGTTCAAGCGGCGCCTGGCGCCCATACATGCCATAGTCGGGATAAAAAACGGTGAGCTTAATGTTGTTGTTCTTTGCATAAAGAGCTGCAAGCGTATCGGCGCCTATTGCGCCGCCGCTTATGATCTCACTGACACCTACGGGCATATGGTCGGAAATCTTTTCATAAAATTCCTGTCCTATGCTTCTTGATCCGATTACAGCAACCTTCATATAATCACCGAATAAATTTTACCATATTTTTCTTTATTGCGGAAGATATATTTTTATTTTCAGAATTTTGCCGCTCCGGCCCGAAGATTCTGCATGACAGGCAGATGCCGTTTTTTGGCAAGGCAGATAAGGCGAATATTGTTTTTTTTGCGTTGTGTAATAGAACCTGCGCATGCACATATTAAATAAGCCGGCGAAAAAGAGGTGAAGAAATGCGGGAAAAAAAGAAAAATATTTTTATGAAAAAAGAATTTTTAATAAGCCTTTCCTTATTATTTCTATTTAGCGGCAATAAGAATGCGTACGGAATAGACGAACAGGCAAGAATGACGTCCGTTGCAGCTGATTACTCGGGTTTAAGGCTTATCCCCTATGGTAAAACAAGCGGCATAAAACTTTTTGCCGACGGAATCATGGTGGTTGAGCTTACGGCGATCGCAACTGAAAACGGGCCTGTCTCAAAAGCAGCTGAAGCCGGTATCAAAGAAGGCGACATGATAACCCACGTTAACGGGATCAAAATTAACTCCACAGAGCATTTTCAGTCGATGATGGAAAAGTGCGGCGGCTCCTCCGTTTCACTGACAATATCAAGGGATAAAAAAGTCCTTAATATCAGCGTAACTCCCAGCAAAACGACAGGTGACGGCAAATACAGAATAGGTGCTTACGTCAGAGACAGCATGGCGGGAATAGGAACAATAACCTTTATTGACCCGGTAACTGGAATGTTCGGCGCGCTGGGGCACGGCATATGCGATATGGATACAGGAAAATTAATGCCTTTTTCTTCGGGAAGCATAGTCGAATCAAAAGTAACGTCAGTAAAAAAAGGCATAAGCGGCAACCCCGGCGAACTGAGAGGAGAATTCGACAACTCGGGTGACATGGGGATCTTCTTTTCCAATACAGATAAAGGAATTTATGGAAAAATAACAGATCCCGGAGTGTATTCGTCATTAAAGGCGATACCTGTCGCCAGAAAAAGCGAAATTAAAGAAGGACGCGCTACTATTATCTGCAATATTAACGGGAACGAGTGCGAAAGCTTCGAAATAGAAATATCCAAAATTTACGACATCGGGCCCGGCGGAGAAAAAAACATGCAGATAACAGTGACAGACCAGAGGCTTTTAAGCCGGACCGGCGGAATTGTGCAGGGAATGAGCGGCAGCCCCGTTATTCAGAACGGTAAATTGGTGGGCGCCGTTACCCATGTTTTAATAAACGACCCCCAAAAAGGCTACGCGATTTTTATAGAAAATATGTTGCAGAATATTAAACTAAACAAGGTTGCTGCGTAGAGTGTCGAAAGTTGAAGATTAAAATTTTCCAGATTTTACTAAATATTTGCTTGTAATTTATGGTAATTTATGTTAATTTAAAAAAGCAAATAACGAACAAGGGAGAAAAGAATCATGGAAAATAGAATAAAAGTGCTAATCGCCGATGATAACAGTGAATTCCGCTCGCTTCTTGTAGACGCTCTCGAACAAGACAATTCGATTGAAATTCTTGGCAGCGCATCGGACGGACATGAAATCATCAGAAAAGTGACATCCCTTGAGCCCGATGTGCTTATTACCGAAGCGATTCTCCCGCATCTGGACGGTCTTAGCGCGATAAAATCGCTGAACAGCCTAAACCTCAAAAAAAAGCCGGCTGTTTATGTGTTGTCGTCCTTCTCAAGCGATTATATCACAATGGAAGCCTCAGCTCTGGGCGTAAATTATTTTATGCTGAAACCGTTTGATATGAATACCTTGATCGAAAGGATAAAACAATGCAGAACATTGCAGCAGAATTTTGCTGGTTCGGCGATAAGCGCGAGACCGCAGAGATCGGAGGTCGACATTGAGCTTCGAGTCACAAACGTGATACACGAGATCGGAGTTCCGGCCCATATAAAGGGCTACCAATATTTGCGCGACGCCATCATTATGACGGTAAACGACATGGATGTTATTAACGCGATTACTAAAGTGCTTTATCCGAGCGTGGCGAAAAAATATCAGACAACCTCTTCGAGAGTGGAAAGGGCTATAAGGCATGCTATTGAAGTGGCGTGGGACAGGGGAGACATCGAAACGCTGCAGAACTTCTTCGGTTACACCGTTTCCAACACAAAAGGAAAGCCGACAAACTCGGAATTCATTTCCATGATTGCAGATCGGATTCGTCTTCAGCTTAAATGCAGCGGATAAAATACAAGGGGCGGTTATCCGCCCCTTTATTTTTTTGCTTTAATTAAAAAAAGATATATAATATGCAAGATAAATTCTTTTAAGGAGAAAATATGAAATCACTAAGAATCAAGAGGGAAGGCTGCTTTTATTCAATTGGGGAGGAAATCGCAAACGCCGTATCGCACGGGCTCGGAGCTCTGCTTTCGATTGCCGGCACCGTTTTGCTTTTAATCTACTCGGTACTGCAGCATGATAATTATAAGATAGCAAGCTCGGCAATTTACGGAGGAAGCCTTATCATTCTTTTTACTATGTCGTCGTTATATCACGCGCTTACGAATAAGGAAGCTAAAAAGGTGTTCAGGGTTTTCGACCATACTTCGATCTTTATTCTTATTGCGGGGACTTATACGCCGATTACGCTTGTTACATTGCACGGCTTTTTGGGATGGCTGGTTTTTGGCGTCGTCTGGGGGGCTGCCGTTGTCGGAATTGTGCTTAATACAATCAGTATTGAGCGGTTTAAAAAATTTTCGATGGCCTGCTATCTGCTGAGCGGATGGAGTATTGTCGCGATTATTCTTCCGCTTGTTAGGAATATGGCGCCCGGTGGGCTTTTGCTTTTGTTCCTGGGCGGAATCATGTATACGGGAGGCGTTCTTTTTTACCGCAGGAAGGATATTGGCTACATGCACTTCGTGTGGCATTTGTTTGTTTTGGCCGGCTCGCTTTTTCATTATTTTTGCATATTGTTTTATATAATTTAAATAAAAAATATGCGAAACAGCCGGTGAATACCGGCTGTTTTTTATAATATCCAAGGAAATCCTCGTTTTTTATCCCATTAGTATTTATTTATAAGTGGCTGTATGTTATAATTTTTTTATTAATATCTTAAAAACGGTGGTGAAATCTTGGATTTTGCGCGCATCGTTATTCTGGCGGGGCACTACGGCAGCGGAAAAACCGGGCTTGCGTTAAACCTTGCCGTAAGCAGAAAAACCGCTGATAATGAGGTTATAATAGCCGATCTGGATATTGTCAATCCTTATTTCAGGACAAAGGACAGCGAGGAAATACTGCGCCAAAACGGAATCAGGCTGATTTCCTCTATTTACGCCAACAGTAACCTTGAAGCTTTCGTGGTTCCGTCAGAAATCCGCTCCGTATTCGCTAAGAAAGATGCAAAGGTTGTTATGGACGTCGGCGGAGATGACGCCGGCGCTGTTGCTTTAGGGCAGTTTAACGGGCTGTTTTGTTCCGACGATTACGAAATGCTTTTTGTCGTTAACAGATACAGGTACCTAACTCAGACACCTGCTGAAGCGGTCCGGGTAATGCGCGAAATCGAGGCTGCTTCAAGGCTCTCTTTTTCCGGTATAGTTAATAACTCAAACCTCGGAGCTGAGACTACAGAGAAAACGGTTCTTGATTCCGTTTCCTATGCGGAAGAAATATCGGCGCTTACCGGTTTGCCCGTTAAGTTCACTTCGGTCAGAGAAGACCTTTTGGCTGGTCTTAAAGGATTTATTTCGCCGCTTCTAGGCGTAAAAATATATAAAAAAACCATTTGGGATATATGATTTGGAGGAAAGAAAAATGCCGCGTGTCAGTTTCAACGAAGACCTGTGTAAAGGCTGTGGGCTTTGCATCAGCGTCTGCCCAAGGAAAATACTTGCTTTCAGCAAAGGAAAGCTAAATAAAAAAGGCTATCCGTCCGTTGAATGCACAGATCAGCAGAAGTGCGCCGGATGCGCGATGTGCGCCGTAATGTGCCCGGACGTAGTTATAAAAGTTGAGAAATAAGGAGCTTTAGATATGTCGGAAAAGTACTTAATGAAGGGTAACGAATCGCTTGCGGAAGCCGCGATTATGGCGGGCTGCCGCTATTTCTTCGGCTACCCGATAACGCCTCAGACGGAGCTTGCAGCTTATATGTCGAAACGCATGCCGAAGGTCGGAGGAACATTTTTGCAGGCTGAAAGCGAAATAGCGGCAATCAATATGGTAATCGGTGCGTCCTCTGCCGGAAAAAGAGTTATGACTTCGTCCTCAAGCCCAGGAGTATCGCTTAAAAGCGAAGGAATATCTTACCTTGCGGGCATGGACCTGCCCGCCGTTATTGTCAATATTCAGCGCGGAGGTCCTGGGCTGGGCGGTATACAGCCCGCGCAGTCAGATTATTTTCAGGCAACTAAGGCAAACGGCCACGGCGATTTCAGGGTTTTGGTATTTTCCCCAAGCACCGTACAGGAAATGGTCAGCCTCACCTTTGACGCGTTCGATCTTTCCGATCTTTACAGAATGCCGGCCATGATCCTCGGCGACGGAATACTTGGCCAAATGATGGAGCCCGTTGAATTCAGCGCTAAGGGCCGTACGGACCTTCCGCCGAAGGACTGGGCGGCAACGGGCACCGGCGAAAAACGTAAAAGGAACATAGTTAATTCGCTTTACTTAAACCCCGACGAGCTTGAAATCAAAAATTTCGAGCGTTTCAAACGCTATGAAAATATAAAGGAAAACGAACAGCGCTGCGAGGAGCTTTTAACGGAGGATGCCGATATTATCGTAGTCGCGTTCGGAGCCGCAGCGAGAATCGCAAAAAACGCCATTCACGCTGCGCGCGCCAAAGGCATAAAGGCCGGGTTAATAAGACCGATAACCTTATGGCCGTTCCCGGAAAAAGCGCTCGCAAACCGCGCAAAAACCGCCAAGGCTTTTTTAACGGCTGAGCTTAATATGGGACAGATGATATACGACGTTAAGCTTGCAATCGAATGCAGGCGTCCGGTAACCCTTGTAAACAGGACCGGCGGAATGGTATTTACGCCCGACGAAATTTTAGCGGGAATTGAACGGGCGCAGGGAGGAATTGACTGATGCAGACTGTTTTTGAAAAACCGAAATCACTCGTTGACGTCGCGATGCATTATTGCCCCGGATGTACGCACGGAATAATTCACAGGCTTGTCGCCGAAACGATGGATGAGCTTGATATTGCAGGCAAAACTGTCGGCGTAGCATCCGTCGGATGCTCCGTCTGTGCTTATAACTACTTTGAATGCGATATGGTGCAGGCCCCTCACGGCAGAGCGCCCGCCGTTGCGACCGGCTTAAAGCGCGCCAATCCGGACAGCGTCGTTTTTACATACCAGGGCGACGGAGACCTTGCGGCTATCGGCACGGCTGAGACCGTGCATTCAGCGACCAGAGGCGAGAATATTACCGTCATATTTGTCAACAACGCTATTTACGGTATGACTGGCGGCCAGATGGCTCCGACTTCGCTCCCGAACATGGTGACACAGACAACCCCTTACGGACGCGACGTCAAAACCGCCGGATATCCGGTGCGCGTCTGCGAGATGCTTTCAACGCTTACCGGAACGGCCTATGCGGAGCGCGTGGCTGTTGACAGTGTAAAAAACGTGCTTGCGGCAAAAAAGGCTATTAAAAAAGCGTTTCAGAACCAGCTCGACAAAAAAGGCTTTTCAATTGTGGAGGTAATATCCTCCTGTCCGACCAACTGGGGAATGGAGCCCGTCAAGGCTCTCGAATGGCTGAGGGAGAACATGATTCCTTATTATCCTCTCGGCGTTTATAAGGATACAGACCGGGAGGCGCAGAAATGAGCAAGACTAACTATCAGATATTAATAGCCGGATTCGGCGGGCAAGGCATACTGTTCTCGGGAAAATTTCTTGTTTACGCCGGGCTCCTGCAAGATCACGAGGTTTCCTGGCTTCCTTCATACGGTCCGGAGATGCGCGGAGGAACGGCAAACTGCAACGTAATAATAAGCGACGAACCGATAGGCTCGCCGATTATCATAAACCCGACAGAGCTTATCGTTATGAACGCTCCGTCCTTTGAAAAATTTGAAAAAAACGTGGTTCCCGGCGGAAAGATCTTTTTGGACAGCTCCCTTATTCCGTCAAAGGTCAACCGTACGGATGTTGAGCCGTTTTACATTCCGGCTACTCAGCTAGCAGCCGATAACGGCATGCCGAAACTCGCGAATATGATAATGGTCGGCAAGTTCATTAAGGAAACCGGAATCTGCACGGATGAAATAATTACGAAAACGATTGAGAAGAATGTTCCGAAAAATAAGCCGGAGCTTGCTGAAATAAACAGAAAAGCGCTGGAGCTGGGACTTCATTACTAGCAGAAAGGGCGTGTCAGTTATGTCCGTTGCAAATCGTGAAATCGCCGAACGTCTCAAAGCAATCCGCGAAATAAGCGAGATGAGCATAGAAGAGCTTGCAGAAAAAATCGGTATGCAGGCGGGGGAGTATGAAAAATACGAATCCGGGAACGCCGAAATACCTGTGAGCATCCTTTACGACGTTTCAGGAATACTGAAAGTCAGCATGACCGAGCTTCTGACGGGCGGTTCCGCAAAGCTTCATATCTATTCGCTGGTCCGAAAAGACAGGGGCATAACGGTGGAGCGCAACGAGGCATACAAGTATCAGAATCTGGCGTACAGCTTCGCCGGAAGAAAAATAGAACCGCTGCTTGTGACGGTACCCGTTGACGAAGCGGATGCTCCGTATTATCTCAACAAACACCCCGGGCATGAATACCATTACTGCCTCGAGGGTTCGTTTAAGATCATGATCGACAAGCATGAGCTTACTATAAACGAAGGCGATTCAATATATTTCGATTCACATTTTCCTCACGGAATGAAGGCTAATGGGAATAAGCCGGCCAAAATACTTGTCATAGTTATTTAGAAGTCACGGGAAAGCGGTGTTGAAGTTGGCTTTAATCGACCGATTCTGTCGAACGGATTTTTCATCATACGAGGATTTTTATAAAAATTTTAAGCTTAAAATTCCTGAAAACTTTAATTTCGCCTTCGATGTTGTCGACGAGCTCGCAGCCCTGCGTCCTGATAAACAGGCGCTTTTGTGGTGCAACGATCATGGCGAGGAGCGCCGGTTCACTTTTTCCGATCTTAAACGCTTGAGCGGCAAAACGGCGAATTACCTGAGAAGGCTTGGAATCTCTCGCGGGGACAGAGTAATGCTGATATTGAAAAGGCGTTACGAATATTGGTATACCGCGCTTGCCCTGCATAAATTAGGCGCTGTTTTGATTCCCGCCACCCATCAGCTTACTGTCAAAGATATAAAATATCGTGTCAAAGCTGCCGACGTAAAGATGATTTTGTGCGTTAACGAGGATCTTATCTGTTCGTCGGTTTTAGAGGCGCGCGGAGAATGCGGCGATATTCTTAAAATAACGGCGACCATTGGCGAGAGAGACGGCTTTTTTAATTTTACCGACGGAGTCAATTCTTCGGCTGAGGAGTTTATGCGCCCGGAGGGTTATGACGCCGCAAAGCCGCAGGACGCTATGCTCATGTATTTTACCTCCGGAACGACGGGCATGCCCAAAATGGTCGTTCATGATTTTAATTACCCGCTGGCCCATATACTGACGGCAAAATTCTGGCAGGATTTAAGGGAAACCGATCTGCATCTGACGGTCGCCGATACGGGTTGGGCAAAGTGCTCATGGGGTAAAATTTACGGTCAATGGATCTGCGAAGCCTGTATTTTCGTGTATGATTACGGCTCAAGGTTCCAGCCGGTCGATCTTTTGCATATGATCGCAAAATATAAAATAACGACCTTCTGCGCTCCGCCGACCATTTTCAGATTTTTTATCAAGGAAGATTTGTCAGGCTTTGATCTTTCGTCGCTACGCGCGTCATATATAGCGGGAGAGCCGTTAAACGCAGAGGTTTACAACAAATGGTATAAAGCGACAGGGCTTAAAATGCGCGAAGGCTTCGGGCAGTCTGAGTCCGCCGTTTTGGTGGCGACTTTTCCCTGGATAGAGCCCAAGCCGGGCTCCACCGGGCTTCCGTGCCCGCATTTCAAAACCTGCCTTTTAGACAGCGAGGGGCGCATATGTGAAGCTGGCGAGGAAGGCGAAATCTGCGTCGATATGCGCGAGGGCCATCCGGTAGGGCTGGTCAAAGAATATTTCGGCGATCCTGCAAAAACCGCCGACACAATGCACGACGGCTGGTACCATACGGGCGATCTCGCGTGGACGGATGAAGACGGATATTTCTGGTTTATCGGGAGAAACGACGATGTAATAAAAAGCTCGGGATACCGTATAGGTCCTTTCGAAATCGAAAGCGCGCTGATCGAACACCCTGCGGTTTTGGAGACTGCGATAACGGCGGTTCCCGATCCCGTCAGAGGACAGATTGTAAAAGCGACGATTGTGCTCGCGAAAGGATATAAAGCTTCCGAGGCGCTTAAAAAAGAGCTTCAGGAGCATGTAAAGAAAACGACCGCGCCATATAAATATCCCAGAATCATAGATTTTGTGGACGAGCTTCCGAAAACAATTTCCGGTAAAATAAAGCGTGTCGAAATCCGACAAAAAGATGATGTAAAGTAACAAAAACCGGCAGCTTTCATCCAAAATACAATGGCTTAAGCAGGGCGACAAAAGCCCTGCTTTTTTCTTTTATTTAGTACAAATAATGAAATTTTTTTTTAATATAATTAATTATTTATATATTAAAAGTATAAATTTCTTGAATTTTTGGAATAATTGATATATAATAAAAACTGTAGTATGTATATTCGCTTTTTTGGCGTCTTTGGAGGGCGCATAAATCATGTATGTTATCGGCGATAAAATTGTTCATCCGATGCACGGCGCAGGTGTAGTCGAGGACATCGTTGACCAGAAGGTTAACGGTGTAGAGCGCCAGTATTATGTTCTGAAAATGTCCGTCAACAACATGATGGTTATGATTCCTATACTTTCATGCGACGATATAGGCGTCAGGCCGATCATAAAAAAGGCCGAGGCCGATCAGGTTATGTCTTCTCTTCCTGAAATCGAAATCGATTCAACCCCAAACTGGAACAGGCGTTACCGTGAAAATATGCTCCGCATAAAAAGCGGCGATCTGATGGAGGTCGCGAAGGTGGTTAAAAGCCTTATCTTCCGCGAGCGCGAAAGGGGACTTTCCACCGGGGAAAGAAAAATGCTGACTTCCGCAAAGCAGATTTTTATCTCCGAAATGGCGCTCGCCGCAAGCTGCACCTATGACGAGGTCGAAGCGGTGCTTAATAAATCTGTTTCCTGAAAAAAAGTTAAACGCTTAAAGCCCACAAGGGGCTTTTTTCTGTTAAAAAGCATAATTGAGCCCGAAATAATCATATATACGAATAAACGGACAAAGCTTGGGAGGTTAGGATATGACTATTGTCGGCAGGATATTGAATAAATTGCATAACGGCGATTTAACAGCCTCCGCCGTTATTCCGGCGGCGGGCAGCTCGAGGCGTATGGGCGGCGAAAATAAGCTGCTATGCGAGATTTCGGGAACGCCCGTCATTGTACATACTCTTCTTGCCTTTGAAGCATGCCCGCTGATCGATGAAATCATTATCGTTTCGCGCGAGGAGGATATTGTTGAGTTTTCCCACCTCTGCGCCGATTATGAAATCAAAAAAGTGACAAAGGTCGTAAAAGGCGGCGCTGTTCGCTCCGAGTCGGTGCTCTCCGGCCTTATGGAGGTCCGGCAGGGCGCAAAGCTCGTCGCGATACACGACGGGGCCCGCCCGCTCGTCACCCCGGATATAATCGAAAACACGATAGTCTGCGCGTCTAAATATTCCGCGGCGGCGCCCGCCGTTTCGCTGAAGGATACTATAAAGGAAGCGTCAGGAGATATAATTTTGCGCACGGTTTCCCGGGATAAGCTGAAAGCCATCCAGACGCCGCAGGTTTTCGATATTGAACTGATAAAGGCGGCGCTTACGGGCGCGCTGCGTGAAAACCACGCTATAACCGACGACTGCGAGGCCGTCGAGCTTCTTAATATGCCGGTGCATCTTGTTCAAGGCTCGTATCAAAACATAAAAATAACCACTCCCGAGGACCTTTTGGCAGCGGAAGCCTTTTTGCAGGGCAGGGAAGACTGAATAAAAAGGACTGGTTGAAATGCGCATAGGACACGGCTACGACGTGCACAGGCTAATAGGCGGCAGAAAGCTTGTTTTGGGCGGGGTGGAAATAGACTTCGCAAAGGGCCTTCTTGGGCACAGCGACGCCGATGTGCTTACGCACGCGGTGATGGACGCCCTTTTGGGCGCATGCTGCTGCGGCGATATAGGTTCGCATTTCCCGGATAAGGATCCTGCGTATGAGGGAATAAACAGCCTGATTTTACTTAAAAAAACAGGAGAGATCGTCGCAAAAGCCGGTTTCGCTGTTGAAAATATCGACGCTACGATTATCTGCGAAAAGCCGAAGCTTGCGCCTTTTATCCTTTTGATGCGGCAAAATATTGCCTCGTCTCTTGATATCGACGTCGGCTGCGTGAGCGTTAAAGCCACGACCGAGGAAGGCCTGGGGTTTACCGGAAACGGCGACGGCATTGCGGCGCACGCGGTTTGCTTGTTAAAATAAAAGACTAAAATACTAAAATTAAACCTATAGACGGCGGCTTGCATATACTAAACCGAAGGGATGTGTTTAGATATGTGCGGCTGCCTTTTATTGTTTAAATCGCTGACTCATGCTCAAAGAGCTTCTAAGCTTCTGGAAAAAAACGGCATAAGTACTTTGATCGGCCGTCCTCCGAGAGAAATCAATGAAAGCTCCTGCGGTTATTCGGTTACTATTAAGGAACATTTTTTGCATAGAGCATTGGAAATATTAAAAGACGTTGAATTACTCAAATTTAAGGTTTATGTTTGCTCAACAGACGGAACATACAGGGAGCGTACCGAATGATATATTTTGATAATGCCGCCACCAGCCTCAGAAAACCGGATAAGGTTTACAAGGCCTTTTCAGACGCTATAAAGTCCGCCGCTAACCCGGGGCGGGGAAGTTACCCGCCATCCATGAAAGCCGCCGAAATCGTATATTCCTGCAGGGAAGAGGCGGCGCGTTTTTTTCATTTATCCGAACCTGAAAGGATAATCTTTACCCATAACACGACGCATGCGCTGAATCTCGCAATAAAGGGCGTAATGGCAGACGGCGGGCACTGCGTAATTTCAGGCTACGAGCACAATTCCGTGGCAAGGCCTATAGAGGCTATGGCAGAAAACGGCATTATAACTTATTCCGTTGCGGACGCCCCTTTATTTAAGCCTCAGGAAATGGTAAGAGCCTTCGCTTCAAGGATCACAGGACAGACAAAATATTTTATCGTTAACCACGTTTCAAACGTATTCGGATATATGCTCCCCATATATGAGTTAAACGAGGTCTGTGAACAGAACGGTATAGGGATGGTACTGGACGCGGCTCAGTCCGCGGGCATTCTGCCCATCGATTATGAAAGGCTCACTGCCTGCGAATACATATGCATGCCCGGACATAAAGGGCTTTACGGGCCGCAGGGAACGGGCATATTGATCTGCCTTAAGGACAAGAAGCATAAAACCATAATCGAAGGCGGGACCGGCAGCGTTTCAAATGATTTAAGGCAGCCAACGTTTCTTCCTGACCGTTTTGAAAGCGGCACAATGAACGTACCCGGTATCGCGGGGCTTACAGAGGGCATCAGATTCGTAAAGAAAACGGGTATGGAAGCAATCAGGGCGCATGAGCAAAATTTGCTTAAATATGTAAAAGAAGGGCTTTCCGTTATACCAGGAGTCGAGCTTTTCGCAGCGGATGCCGCGGTTCACCAGACCGGCGTTTTGTCCTTCCGCGCCAGAAAAAGCTGCGAAGAAATCGCGGATGCCCTCTCGAAAAGCGGCATCTGCGTAAGAGCCGGGCTGCATTGCGCGCCGTATGCTCACAAAAACGCAGGAACGTTCGGAACCGGTACGGTGCGGGTAAGCTTTTCGTATTTCAATACGATCGGTGAGGCCGAAAAATTCCTTATTGAAATAAAAAAATTCCTTTTTGGTAAAAAGAATTAACAAAATTTTTAATTGTTCCACTGTTCAAGGACCGCATTTTTATGTTATTATAGTTTAAATAATAATAAAAAGGTGCGGTTAATGGATTTACTCAATTTTATTATGCAATACTTAAAACTTGCCACCGTTTGGGATGTTGTCGACATTCTTACAGTGGCTTATCTGTTATACCGCGTTGTAAAACTTATTCGCGATACAAGCGCAGAACGCCTTCTGAAGGGAATCGTTTTCCTTCTTATCGTAATGCAGCTTTCGGAGTGGCTCAACCTAAACGTAATTAATTTTATATTAAAAAATCTGATGCAGCTCGGTTTTCTTGCCATCATAATAGTTTTTCAGCCCGAGCTCAGAAAAATGCTTGAGCAGGTCGGAAAAAACCGCCTGTCCACGATCTTTTACAGGGACGCCGATACAAATGAAATTCAAAGAAGCATATTTCAGACGGTTGAAGCCGCGAGTTCCATGTCATGGTCAAAAATCGGCGCGCTTATTGTTTTTGAGCGAAACGACAAGCTTGGCGACATAATCAAGACCGGAACGCTTGTAGACGCCGAAATCAGCTCTGAGCTTGTTAAAAACGTGTTTTATCCTAAGGCGCCGCTCCACGATGGCGCTATGATTATAAGAGACGCCAGAATAATTTCGGCGGGGTGCGTGCTTCCGCTTTCGGAAAACCCGAACTTAAGCCGCGAACTTGGAACAAGGCACCGCGCGGCCGTCGGAATCAGCGAACGCAGCGACGCGCTCTGCGTTGTAGTATCCGAGGAAACCGGAGCCATCTCGGTTGCGTCCGGAGGCATGCTTAAGCGTCACCTCGCGCCTGAAACTCTGGAGAAATTGCTGATGAAGGAATTTATACCGACGCCGAATGAAAATACTAAATCTAAGGGCATCTTCTCTGCATGGAAGGGGAAAAGCCAATGATCGTGTGGCTTAAAAAATATGACGTTCTGAATAAATCGCTGTGCCTTTTGGCCGCCGTGCTGCTTTGGTTTTATGTCGTCAGCGTTCAGGACCCGGAAAAAAGCAATGAGATAAAGAATGTCAAGGTTAAAATAACCGGAGAAGAACAGCTTATGTCCAGATACGGACTGTCGGTAATAAGCGTAAAAAACACGACCGTAAATATAAAAGTTCACGGGCGCCGCGAAAAAATAGCACAGGTCACGCCCGACAAAATAAACGTAACCGCAAGCCTTGATACGATAGATGCTGCCGGAATGTACGCAATTACCTATCAGCCTACGGTTTTGGTTGACGGGGTTTCCGTTTCCGGACGTTCTCCTGCGGCGATTACCGTTGAGGTTGATAAAATCTCTTCGGTATCAGTTCCTGTAAAGTTAAGTGACATTACAAAGGCGCAGGACGGTTATTATATCGAATCAGAGACCATCACTCCTCAGACGGTCACGATCACAGGCCCGCAGGAGGAAATCGCAAAGGTCAGCTACGCGCTTGTTTCCATTGATTTAAGCTCCAAGCTAAGTCAGACTGTTGACGGCGCTTACGAGTACACGCTCGTGGGAACCGATGGAAAAGAAATAGTTTCCGCGAATATTAAAAAATCGGAGCCCTCGGTTAAACTAAACATTTCAATAAAACCGTGCAGGGAAGTGCCGCTCTCGGTCAGCCTGATCTCTGCCGGCGGGATTAACTCTACATATGCCGAAGCGGATATTTCCCCGAAAACCGTAAGGATCGGCGGGAATAAGGCCGTTCTTGACTCTACTTCCGTAATAAATTTAGGTGCTATTTCTCTTGCGGGCAAAGAAGACGGAATGGTTGTAACAATGCGTCTTGAAATGCCGAACGGGCTTGTAAACGTCGATGGAGTCAACACCGTCAGCATCAAAATACATCTTAACGGTATTGAAAAGAAAAGCTTTACGGTATCTAAATTTGATGTCGTCGCTGGACAAATAGAAAACGCACAATATATTTTTAATGTAAAAGCAAATTCTATCGATATAAAGCTGCAGGGGCATAATAGCGTATTAAATGCAATTACTCCCGATATGCTGACGGCCGTCGCCGACTTAAGGGGAGTTTCTCTGTCTGACGGAATAACCGTGCAGGCGCCCGTAAATATATCGATCAAGGATAACCCCGATGTCGGGCTTATCGGAGATTATACCGTTCCGGTGGAAGTGAAAAAACGTTGAGCATTGTTGTTTCGAATATAAGGCTCCCGCTTGACTCTTGGGCCG
>JAUZPW010000089.1 GCA_030705725.1 Bacillota bacterium | reverse complement strand
CTGCTGCAGAAGCCCTGTCGCAAAGTCCATGGATGACATGCCGAACGATGAAATATTCGGGAATACGTAAAAGCTTCCGCACGGGCGCATGCAGGTAACGCCGGGTATCTTATTTAGCCCGTCGACAATAATATCGCGGCGTCTCTGATATAAGTCGCGCATCTTATCGACGCCGCACATCGTGTCAAGCGCGAATTTGGCCGCGAACTGTGCCGGAGAAGGCGCGCAGGCCGACAGATTTTCCTGAAGTATAGTCATTTTGGCTATAATATCCTTCGGCCCCGCGGCAAATCCAAGTCTCCAGCCGGTCATTGCAAACGTCTTGGACATGCTGTTTATAATTATGGTACGTTCCTTCATGCCCGGGGTCGAGGCAATCGTCTGGTGCTTTAAGCCGTCGAAAAGAAGCTCGCAGTAAACCTCATCCGATATAACCAGGAGGTCGTGCTTAATGGCAAGCTTGGCTATTGCTTCAAGTTCTTCCTTATTGAGCACGGCACCGGTCGGGTTGTTCGGGGAGTTTATCATAAGGATCTTTGTTTTTTCGGTTATGCATTTTTCAATATCGGCAGCGTGAAGAGAGAACCTGTTTTTTTCATAAACAGGAACACAGACCGGAGTGCCGCCGCAGAATTTAATCTGTGACTTGTAATTCAGCCACTGCGGATCCTGCACAATAACCTCGTCTTCGGAGGATACCGTACAAAGCAGGGCCATCGAAACGGCGCCCATGCCGCCGCAAGTAATAATGATCTCTCCGTTCGGATCGTAATCGGCCTTGAAGGTCCTGAGATACGAAGCAATGCTCCGGCGGACAGATTCGTCTCCCGCATTCTGAGTATAATGCGTTTTGCCCTGAAGCATCGCGCTGTACGCTTCATCGATAATCGGCTTCGGGGTGCTGAGATCCGGCTCGCCGATTCCGAGGTTTATAGGATTCTCAATCGACTTCGCGCGGTCAAAAAACGCGCGGATTCCGCCCTGCTTTAAGTCTGAAGCACGACTGTTCAGATAATTTCTCATAAATTCAACCTACTTTATTTATAAAACTTTTTTACCATTAATGAATTTGGCGGCTATTTCTCGGTCATCCGATAATGAAATCATGCGTTCAAGCCGTTCGTAAGTGGTTCTGGGTATAATATCTATAAGCCGCGAATCGTCAAGAACGACCGCGTCGCACTGGTAACCGGCCTCAAAGCTGCCGACATTTCCGAAGAAGCTGCCGCCGCCTTTAGTCGCCAGGTAAAAAGCGTTTGCGAGCGACAGAAAATCTTTTTTGACAAACGGCTCATTTTTACGTACAGTATACGCCCAATGAACCTTTGACGCAATAATTGCTTCCCACATTACCCTGAACAAATTTATAAAACTGCCTCCGGCAGAATCGGAACCTAATCCAACCTTGACTCCCGCCCTGATATATTTCAGGATCGGCGCGGAGGTGCCGCAGCTGTGCAGATTGGCGTCGGCGCAATGCGCGACCCAAAGATTTTCACGGCGCGAAATAAGCTCAAATTCTTCGTCGGTTGGGAATATGCAATGAGCCTGTATGCATTTGGTTTTTCCGCCAAGCATATTGTACATATCATATCCCTGACCGTAGCAGGTTATTTCGGGTTTAAGCGATTTTACCCATTCGATTTCGTCAAGTCCCTCCGACAGATGAGACTGAACGGGAAGATCGTATTTTTCAATAAGCTTTGAAAGACCGGCCATAGCCTCGTCGGTACAGCTCGGTATATATCGCGGCGTTATGATCGGTTTTATTAAACCGTATTTTCCGCTGCACTCATTTATCCACTTTTCCGTTTCCGAAAGCGTCTCCTCGGTGGACTCAAGCAGACCCTCGATTGAGTTACGGTCCATATTGACCTTGCCGACATAGCCCCCAAAACCCTTTTTATCAAGAATATCCATAAGCAGCTCGGTGGCAGGGCGATGAATTGTGGCAAACATTGATAAACGTGTCGTCGGCGTCTTTAGGAGGTCGTTTGCCAGCCTCTCGTATGCCTTCCCGGCGTAATCCAGATCCATGTAACGGCTTTCGTCCGGAAACGCGTATCTTTCAAACCAACTGTCCCAGTTCGAGCCCTCGATGTTCTGCCCGATTCCCCGGAACGCATACTGCGGCGCGTGAATATGCAGGTCGCTCATGCCCGGAATTATTATTTTCCCGGTGTAGTCGTATAACCTGAGATTTTTGTACTGTTCCGGAAGATTCTTAAATAAACCGACTATTTTTTCACCGTCGCTGACGAGAAAATGATCCTCCAGAAATTGGAAACCATCAATTTGCGGCGTATGCGCAAAGGTTCCCTTCAAAACAAAGGCGCACATAAAAAGCTCCTTTCGGGTGATTGCCATACGCCGGACCGGAAAAGTCCGGCGTATGGCATATTTTAACTGTTGCGAAAAGATTAGTTAAGCTTGCCTGTTACGCCTTTAACAAGCTTGTTCACTAAATTGATCTCCTGGATGGTCGGACGATAGCCGTCTTTGAACATTACAGCTCCGGACTGATCGTATACCGGGCCCTGGAATACGTAAATGTCTCCGCTTTCGATCTTCTTGCGTATTTCGGTAAGCTTTGTTACCATATCCGGCGTGACAGTATCGCCGTATTTAGCATTTGTAATAAAATGCTCTTTGAATCCGCCGCTGAGGTTTACATTTTCGTACTTGCCGTCAATAGCAGCCTTTATGTACGGAATATATCCGGACCAGTCGGTGATGCAGGCGGACAGCCAGGTTTTCGGATCCAGCGAATACGCGTCGGCGTTGCAGCCGAAAGCGTGCGCACCGCGGCTTGCACAGATTTCAATTACAGTTTTGACGGAATCCTGGAAAGGCGCGATTACGTCGCAGCCGGAATCCAGCAGCTGGTTCGTAGCCGTGGTCTGCAGGCCGGTGTCAGCCCATGAGCCTGTAAATACCGCGCTTACCTGGATTTTCGGGTTAATAGACTGCGCGCCGAGTGTGAAAGCGTCAACTGACACGATAACGTCCGGAATCGGCAGCGAGCCTATGAAGCCGACTTTGCCGGTTTTGCTGTACATGGCGGCCAAAGCGCCGTTTATATACCAGGGTTCATGCGCGTTGCCGTGTATGGTCGAGAAGTTTCCGCCGTTGTAATCCGTGATCGGGAAGGAATAAAACGCTACGTCGGGGTGGCGCTGTGCCACGTTGTGAGCATATTCAAGGTAGCCGAACTGCGACGGGAAAATAATTTTGCAGCCCTGGGAAATAAGCTCCTCGCAAACGCCCTCAAAATCGGACGTGGTGGGAACATTTTCCTTGATTACGGCTTCAATGCCGAGCTCTTTCTGCACCTGATCGGCGAGCTGGGCAAAAGCGTAGTTGAATCCGTAGTCGTCCTTGGATCCGCCCATGATGATTCCTATTTTCTTCGAGCCTTCGCCGGGCTTTAAGTTGCCCGTTGCTGTGGTTGAGGCAGTGGTGCTGCCGCTGCCTGTGGGTTGTCCCGAAGTCTGCGCGTCGTCCGTCTTCTTGACGCAGCCCGTCATTATTCCGGCCATCAGGAATAAAACAAGCAGCAGGCTAAGGATGCGGTAGTTCTTTTTCATTCATGCTTCCTCCCTAACAAATTGTTTTTATTGCATCCAGCTGAGCTAGATAACAATCTTCAGCTTTTCCGGCATTGTCGGCTTTTTTGAAGAGGAGATAAAGCCAAGCGCAACCAGAGTCAGCAAATACGGCAGCATAAGAGTGATGTACATGGAGACGGGGACCGAATGAACCTGGAGGAAAATCTGCAGCGCCTGCGCAAGTCCGAACAGATACGCCGCGAGATATGCCCTCTGTGGTTTCCATGAGCACAGTATAACAAGAGCGGTAGCGATAAATCCTCTTCCGTTTACCATGTTGTTCGCCCATCCCATTGTATAGATGACGCTCATCTGGACTCCGCCGATTCCCGCCAACACTCCGGCCATTATTACGGCTCCGTACTGAATGAGCCTCGGATTGTAGCCGTAAGCCAGGGTGACTTCGGGCCGCTCTCCTACTGAACAGAGTATAAGACCGTATTTTGTTTTATAAATAAAGAAATAAACGATCAGCGGCAGCAGATAGGATATATACGTCAAAATATCCTGGGTGAAAAGCGCCGTTCCCAAAACCGGGATTTTTGAAAGAACAGGGATTGCAATTTTTCCAAGACCGGCGCTGTTCGCGCCGCCGATGCTTATGTTTAGGAGAGACCTGCCGTAAAATGCCGTCAGGCCCATTGCGAAGAACATAAGCACAAAGCCTGAAGCCATCATATTGGACTTGCGGTCTATTGTAAGAAACGCCTGGCAAAAGCCGATAAGGCCGCCCGCCAAAGCTCCCGACAATACCGCAAAAAGCATGTTGTGCGTAGCAACGGCGGTTCCGAAGCCGATACAGGCGCCGCAGAGCATGCTGCCCTCTACGCTCAGGCTGATAATACCCGCTCTCTCCCCGATAAGGTCGCCGATAAGAGCGTAAAGTATGGGAGTTCCTGCGCTTATCATACAAGCTAATACTGTAGTTAAATCTCTCATGATTTCTTCTTGCCTCCCACAGTCATAATTGTAAGAAGTACAAGCATAATTAGAATCTGAATAGACGCCGCCGGAAGCCCCGTTTTGATTTCCATGGAGTTGCCCGCGACGTTAAGAGCACCGATAAGAAAAGCCGACAAAATTGCAAGCACGGGGCTGTTTTTCACCATACCTGCCGCAAGGAACCCCATGAATCCCATGGTTTCGCCCGCTCCGGTGCGCATTCTTCCTTCGACGCCTACTATCATTATCGCTCCGGCGAGGCCGGCAACCGCGCCGGCCGCAAGGAATACAAGAGCCTGAACTTTTTTAACGTTTATGCCGGCAAATCTTGCAGCGTTCTGGTTGCCTCCGATAGTGCGGATCACAAACCCGGCTTTCGTTTTGTTAATCACAAACCAAACAAAAAACGCCATAGCGATTGCAATAAAAATGCCGACGTTCATGCGTGTGCCGAAATACATGTTGAAGCGGAGCTGTTTTGCTATCTGAACGGTCTGCGGATAGTTCCATCCTTTAGGATCGCGCAGCACGCCGAAAAGCAGCATAGCTATTATGAACGTCGAAATATAGTTCATAAGGATCGTGGTGAGCGTCTCGTTCATTCCAAGACGCATATAGCAGTAGATTCCGATCCCTGCCCAGAGGGCCCCGAAAAACATGCCTGCCAGAAGCATCATCGGGATTCCGACGGGCGTTACAAGCCTCGAAAAAATCGTGCTTCCGACAACCGCGGTACCAACGGCGCCCATTGCCATCTGCCCCTCGCCTCCGGCATTAGCAAGGCCGACTCTGGCGGGCAGAATCGCCGCTATTGACGTTAGTATCAGGTACGTAGCGCGAATAACGACCTCTCCGATCCCGTATACGCTGCCGAATATCGAAAAATAAATTGTTTTATAAGTTTCAAAAACCGATTTTCCTTCGCTCGCCAAAAGCAAGCCGAATATAGTAACCGGTGCAACAAAACAAATAAGCGCACGGAACGGAGTCGAATCAAAAAAACTCCCGAGCGCTACGCTCCTGCCGGCATCAGACGGCTGCTTCGCTGCTGCTGTTTTTGTCTTCATTCTCCATCTCCTGCCCTTTCAGCATAATTTTACCAAGCTCCTTCATGTCGAGCTCTTTCGGGTCGAACGGTCCAAAGGATGTGTTTGCAGCCAAAACGACAATTCGGTCTGAGATTGCGTAAAGCTCGTTTAAATCCTCGGATATCAGGAGCACTGCCGTGCCGCCCGCTTTCAGGCGCAGCAATGTATTGTACACAACGTTTACTGTCGCTACGTCTAAGCCTCTGCTCGGGTAGCTCGCGATTAAAAGTTTGGGGTTTGAAATGACCGCGCGCGCAAAAGCGACACGCTGAACATTTCCTCCCGAAAGGTCCCTAGTTATTCGGTTTGAAGCAGGCACTCCAAGCGTTTTTATGCTGTCAAAGCTTTCAAACTGTTTTTGCATGGCTTCCCAGTCTATATCTCCGCGCCGTCTTTCCGGAGGTATCCCGACAAGCGCCATGTTTTGCAGGACGCTGAATCCGGGCACGACGTTATCCCTGAGGGGATCCTCAGTCACCATGCGCATTCCCATTTCGATGCGGTGCTTGATCGAAGCCTTAGTTATGTTAACCTCATCCATTAAAAGCTCGCCCGAAACTATCTGACGGAAACAGTAAACAGCTTCCGCAAGCTCTTTTTGTCAGTTTCCCGAAATGCCTGCAATTCCCAATATTTCTCCCTTTTGGATGTCGAACGTCACGTTTCTCAGTATCTCTCTGTTGTGATCGTCCTTT
>JAUZPW010000088.1 GCA_030705725.1 Bacillota bacterium | reverse complement strand
GTAAGAAGGCCGGAAATTTCATTTTTTCTTAGATGCATGGCGGTTCGCTCCTGTTTGCAGAGATTTTTTTATTTTTGGCAGCGTTGCCTGGCTTGTGACGAAAATACCTCGGTCGCCTTCGCGGATTTCGGTATCGCCGCGCGGATAGATTACTTCTTCGCCGCGCAGCACGGACGCTAGGACGCATTCGGGGGGAAGCTCGAGCTCACCGACCCTGCGGCCCTGCCAGCGGTTTTCACCGCCTATAAGAGTTTCCGCAAGAACCATTGAGCCAAGATCGAAGGTCTGGATTATACGGCAGCTTTCGGCGTCGAACTCATATTCTATGAGGTTCGCGATCACTTCGGTGCTGCAGACTGTCTGATCGACGCCTAAAGCCTTGAACATGGAGATATTCTTCGGGTTATTGACCCTTGCGATGGTTTTTCGGATATTGAAAGCCGCTTTGGCGATTTCACAGATAACCAGGTTTTCCTCGTCTTTTCCCGTTACCGCGGCGACGATTTCAGCTTCGTCGATTCCGGCGTCCCTTAACACGTCGAGGTCGGAGCCGTCGCCGCAAATGACGCGGGCGTTTATATCTTCGGAAATTCGGCGGCATGAGTTTTCGTCTTTTTCGACGAGGACTACCCCATATCCGCGCTCACTCAAGGTTTTCAGGAGGTAATAGCCTATTTTGCCTCCGCCTATTATGATGGATTTCATACGGGAGTTTCCTCGATTCTGCTTTTCAATATATAAGCGCTGAGCTCCGTCGGATTGATTGTCTCAATTCCGAGCATTTCGTATACGCTTTTTTTGCCCGGGTCGTTGATTCTCGCGATGATTCTGGGAACGTTAAAATTCTTTTTTGCGATCAGGGACACCGTTATATTTATATTGTCGTCGGGCGTTACGGAAAGGACGAAATCCGCCTGCTTTATCCCGGCCTCGACAAGATTGTCGTTGTCAAATTCAATTCCTTTGAGCCTGAGCCCGTTAAAGCCGCTTCCGAGGATACCGAGCCTTGCGGCGTCGCGGTCAAGAACCGACACGTCGTGGCCCGAGTCGGACAGCTCGGCCGCGAGCGTGGCCCCGAGTCTTCCGCATCCGATAATTACAATATACATAATCACTCATTCTCCGGCTGGTCGCCGAAATCATAGGTATGAACCCTTGAATAATCAAACGTTGTGCAGATATGCTCGAGATTCCTGCAGGCGGGCTTGAACGTCGGGTCGAGCGCGTAAGCCGCCCTGTAATGCTTTCGGGCTTTATCACCCTGGCCTTTAAGCTCGAACCAGATGCCGAGCAGATTATGAGGCTCGGGGGCGTCGGGATTCAGTTTTATCGCGTCCGTTATCAATTCGTACGCTTTATCAAAATCAAGACTGCGAAGGCTTTCTGTTGCGAGGCTCAGCCTCCCGTCAAAAGTGTCGCATTTTTCTGTATTTTTCATCCGTGACCATTCCTTTCATTTTAAGTATAGAACGGTCGGCATAAGTTTTGTGTGAATCTGCATTTTTCGCGCATAAGGTTTCTGTTATGAAAAAACGGAGCCGGTCAGGCTCCGCAACAAGCTGATCGGCTCCGCAAATAATTTATATGAGCTTTTATTCGTCCGCCAGGCGGTAGCCTACTCCGATTTCGGTTATAATATACCTCGGCTGGACGGGGTCTTCATAGAGCTTTCGTCTCAGGTTTCCCATGCACACCCGCAAAGACTGCGTGTCGTCGGCGGCGAGGCCGCCCCAGACGTTTTCTATGATGAACCTGTGAGTTAAAACCTTGCCCTGATACTTAAAAAGCAAAAGAAGCACCTTATATTCGTTAGGCGTGAGGTGTATTTCCTCATCGCCGAGCCACACTCTGCGCTTATCCTCGTCCACCGTCAGGCCGTCCAGCCTGAAAACCGGTTTCTCGGAAGGCGTTTCGGAAGAAAGCTTATGTCTTAATATTACTCGCAGCCGCGCCAGCAGCTCGGGAACGCTGAAGGGTTTTGTCAGGTAATCGTCCGCTCCCGCGTCAAGCGCCTCGACTTTTTCGCGGTCATGCCCGCGGGCAGACACGATGATTATGGGCATCCGGGAAATGGAACGCACTTTTTTTATCACGTCGACGCCGTCCATATCCGGCAGGCCGAGGTCCAGAATAAGTATATCTGGGTCATATGACGCCGCCAGCATGAGCGAAGCGGAGCCCGTTTCCGCCTCAATGCATTTATAGCCCTGCGTTTCAAGCGATACTTTCAAAAAGCTGCGGATGGATTTTTCATCGTCAGCGATCAGTATCAGGGGCTGCATAAGGGGGTTCCTCCTTTGTTAAAACTGAGAACCGGACGACCGTGCCGTGAGGTTTTCTGTTTTCTATTGTTATTACGCCGCCGTGAGCTTCGACGATGGACTTGCAGAGGGAAAGGCCGAGGCCCGCTCCGTGCCCGGGCCCGTACGCCTTATCGCGGCGGGAGTAGAATCTTTCAAACATATGAGGGAGGTCGTCCTGAGAAATTCCCGGGCCGTCGTCGCTTACCTCAAACACAACCCGGCCGTTTTCGCGGAACAGGGTTACGGTTATTTCGCTGCCTTCGGGGGTGTAATTCACGGCGTTGCCGAGAAGATTGACGAGAACCTGCCTTAAAAGCACGCCGTCCGCCCGAAGCAAAACTATATTTTCAGGCAGCTTTGCCGTGATCCTATGTCCGTTAGCGCGTTTTTTTACATGGGCGACGGCTTCGGCCACGATTTCCTCCGCGGCCTCCTCTTCCAGATTAAGCTTTATTTTACCTTCCTCGAATCGCGTCATGTTAAGTATGTTTTCTACGAGCTCGTTCAGCCAGCCGGCGTCCTCATATATATTTTGCAGGAAGTTCTTTTTAATACTGTCGCTTACGGTGTCGTAGTTATCGAGTATCGTGCTTGCCGAACCCATTATGCCGGTCAGCGGGGTGCGAAAATCGTGGGAGATGGTTCTGAGCATATCCGAGCGCAGGCGCTCGCGCTGAATCTGTATCTGCGTTTCCTCCTGCTTCTCGTAAAGCCTTTCGCGCTCCAGCACCACTGCAATCTGCGGGGCGATGGCGTCGAGAAACTCACGCTGAGCGCTTGAGGGAGCGCCCTGACCGTGGAGGGAAACACCGATAACGCCCAAAACTCCGCTTTGGCCGATAACGGGCAGGTAGTAGGCCTTACCTTCCGAAAAAAGCTTTGTTCCGCAGCCGCACGGGCTTCCTGAGCGGCATGCTTCAAGCGCCGCAACGCGCTCCTTGTCTTCCGAGAATATATCGGTTCCGACTGTGTATCTGTCCCTGACGTTTCCGCCGGGATCGAAAAACTGAACCAGAACGTCGGCTGAAAACTGGTCCCCGATTTCACCGGCGGACACCTCGGCGAGGTTAGTCTCGCTCTTGATGCCGAGCAGCCTTTTGCCGATAAAGTAAAGGGATTTTATGCGTTCCTCCCTCTCCTCGGAAAGCATGGTTTCGCGCTTTATCCTGATCGTAAGCATGCTTGTAAAAAAGCCGACGACAAACATGACGAAAAAGGTTATAGGGTAATCCGGGCTGTACGCGCGCAGCGTGAAGTACGGCTCGGTAAAAAAGAAATTATACAGCAGCACGCCGCATACGGAGGCGGCGAAGCTGTAGATATAGCCGCTCGCAAGATATGAAAACAGGAGAATGCCGAGAAGGTAGACCATTACGATATTTGATTCAATGGCTCCTATATGCCTCAAAAGTATCGAAACGAGCGTGCAGACCGCCATTATAAGGGCGTAGGCCAAAATGTTCCTTAGAAGCTTGCCCGAACCCTTTTTTAAGTTAAGCGTACGAAACACCACCTGAATCAGCGGAAATATTCTACTCCGCCCTCAAATATAGGCTGAAATTTTTCGCCGGGGATGTTTTTCGCGACGAAGGCGCCGTATCTTTCGGTATGGCCCATTTTCCCGAGAATCCTGCCGTCGGGGCTTGTGATTCCTTCGACGGCGAACAGCGAGCCGTTCGGGTTATATTCTATATCCATCGACGGGTTTCCGCTTTGGTCGACGTACTGGAACGCTATCTGACCGTTTCTTATCAGATCGCAGAGCGTTTCCCCGGAGGCAGCGAAGCGGCCCTCGCCATGCGACACCGCGATTTTATGGATATCGCCGGCTTCGCATTTTAGCAGCCAGGGGGATTTCACCGAGGCGACCCTTGTTGAGACATACCTCGACTGGTGCCGGCCGATGAGGTTATAGGTAAGCGTGGGGCAGGACGCGTCGAGCTCCCTTATTTCGCCGAACGGAAGCAGGCCGAGCTTTATGAGTGCCTGGAAGCCGTTGCATATTCCGAGCATGAGCCCGTCGCGGTTATAAAGAAGGTCTGAAACGGCGTCCTTTACGGCGGCGTTCCTGAAAAAGGCCGCTATAAATTTGCCCGAGCCGTCGGGCTCGTCACCGCCGGAAAAACCGCCGGGCAAAACGATCATCTGCGAGGAGCGTATCGCTTTTTCGAGCGCTTCCTTCGAGCTTTCGAGCATCGAAAGCGACATGTTGCGTATGACGAGAATCTCGGCTTCGCCGCCGGCGCGCTCTATCGCGCGGGCCGTGTCGTATTCGCAGTTTGTGCCGGGGAACACGGGGATGACCGCTTTCGGACGGGGCGTTCTTACTAGAGGCTTCGCCATGCTGCGCTCGCTATAGGAAACGCAGAGGGCGGTTCCTTTCGCTTCGGCCCTCGTCGGATATACTCCCTCAAGAGTGCCGAAAAGTGCGCCTTTAACTTCTTCAAGCGTTAAAACGCTGTCGGAAAACTTTATTTCGGGGGAAGCGGACGTGCGCCCGACCGGAACCGCTCCGGGGACGGGGGCTACGGTCTCGACGAGGATCGAGCCGTAGTCCTTTGAAAACAGCAGCGCGGCGTCTGCGGTATCGTCAAACGAAAAGCCGATGCCGTTGCCCACGCACATTTTAGCGATACCCTCGATAACGCCGCCCATCGAGAGCGACCAGGCGGAGAGAATTCTGCCGGAGGACGCGAGGGCATAAACGTTTTCAAACATTGCCTTAAGCTTTTCGTAATCGTAATCGGGGCCGTTTTTCGGGGCCCTGAAAAGCGAAACACAGGAGTTAGGTGCCTTAAATTCGGGAGAAATCACGCTTTCGGCGTCCGAGGGCGCAATCGCGAAGGACACGAGCGTCGGGGGGACGCTCAGGTCGTCAAAGGAGCCGGACATGGAGTCCTTGCCGCCGATGGCGGCGACGGACAAACCGAGCTGGGCCTCGAAAGACCCCATAAGCGCCGAGACGGGCTTGCCGAATTTTTCGGGGTCGTTATTCATTTTTTCAAAGTATTCCTGAAGGGTCAGATAGGCCTCTTTGTAGTCGCAGCCGGACGCGACCAGGCGCGCGACGGACTCGACGACAGCCGCCTGCGAGCCGTAAAACGGGTTTTGCTCGCTTAGATAGGGGTCAAACCCGAAGGACATAACGGAGCAGGAAGCGGTTTCGCTATAAAGCGACGGGAGCTTTGCAGCCATGACCTGCGCCGGGGTGAGCTGTGTTTTTCCGCCGTAGGGCATTAAGACGCTGCCCGCGCCTATCGAGCCGTCGAACCGCTCGGTAAGGCCGGGGGAAAGGCTGACGTTCAGGCCCGAGAGAATTTTTTGCGATTTTCGGGCAAGGGTGCCGCCCTCCGTTTTTGTTGAGAAATCCGCTTCCGGAAGCGGCGGGATTCTGACGCCCGCTTCTCTGCGCGCGCCATTTGAATCGAGAAAACCGCGCGATATATCGACGATCTTTTCACCGTTTAACAGCATTTTAAGGCGTTTTTCTTCCGTTACCGAGGCGATTTCGGTAGCCTCGAGGTTTTCATCCCAGGCGAGGGAGATAAACCGGGCGGAATCTTGTTTTGAGACAACGACGGCCATGCGCTCCTGGGACTCGGATATCGCGAGCTCGGTTCCGTCGAGGCCCTCGTATTTTTTAGGCACTTTATCAAGGTTTATCACAAGCCCGTCAGCAAGCTCGCCGACGGCTACGGAAACGCCGCCCGCGCCGAAATCGTTGCAGCGCTTTATGAGCGCCGTTGCCTCGGGATTTCTGAAAAGACGCTGGATTTTGCGCTCCTCGGGCGGATTGCCCTTTTGCACCTCGGAGCCGCAGTTTAATATGGATTCCTCACTGTGGCTTTTCGACGAGCCTGTCGCGCCGCCGCAGCCATCGCGCCCGGTTCTGCCGCCCAGAAGGATCACGACGTCGCCCGGCTCGGGACGTTTGCGGACAACGTTTTTCTCGGGGGCCGCGCCGACGACAGCGCCTATTTCCATGCGTTTAGCAACATAGCCGGGATGATAAAACTCGTGGACAAGACCGGTCGCGAGGCCGATCTGGTTTCCGTAGGAGGAGTAGCCGGCGGAGGCGGTCTGGCATAGCTTGCGCTGGCTCAGC
>JAUZPW010000087.1 GCA_030705725.1 Bacillota bacterium | reverse complement strand
TCCGGCGATACGGACGACGGCGATTGGGTTTCGGTAGTTCTTTACGGAAACATGGGCGCTCCCAAAAAGGGCTATGAGCATGAGGTTGTCGGCCTCGGCATTAACCCGGTGTAAAAGGTACGGGAAAAATTAAACCGAAATACGTATTACATATTGACATTAAATAAATAATGTCTTATATTGAAATCAAAGTAAAATAATTTAAGCCCAGAGATGTTAGATTTTAGGGGGCAAAACTCAAGAAGTTGAGTTTTGCTCCTTTTTTGTTTGCCTTGACATCGGTGCGGCGAAAAAAATGCAAAGGGGAAAATGCTGTGAGTCTGTTATCAAAAAAACCGGAACAGATAGTAATAACGGGCCAGGACCTTACAATCGAATCCATCGTCGGAGTCGCCAGGCAAAAGAAAGAAGTCAGGCTGTCCGAAAGCGCCCGTGAAAGAATCCTCAAAGCCTATCAAATAGTAAAAAAGAAAACCGAAGAAAAAAAACCGGTCTACGGAATAACGACCGGCTTCGGAAAGCTCAGCAATATATTTATCGACGCGGAGCAGTCCAAAAACCTGCAAAAAAATCTTATCATGAGCCACTCCTGCGGCGTGGGCAAACCGTTTGAAGAAGACGTCGTGCGCTCGATAATGCTTTTAAGGGCGAACACGCTGGCAAAGGGCTACTCGGGCGTTAATCTCAAAGTCGTCGAGACGCTTATCGAAATGCTTAATAAAGGCGTCCATCCGGTAATACCCGAAAAAGGCTCGCTGGGCGCAAGCGGCGACCTCGCCAATCTGGCCCACGTCGCGCTTGTGATGATCGGTCTGGGCGAGGCCGAATACAAGGGAAAAAGGTACGAGGGTGCGGCCGCGATGAAAGAGGCCGGGATCGAAACGATCGAGCTAGAGGGCAAGGACGGCCTGGGGCTAATAAACGGCACGCAGATTATGACGGCCCTGGGCGCCCTTCGCGTGGAAGAAGCCGAAAATCTGCTCGCCATAGCGAATATAGCGGCGTCCATGACGATGGAAGCGCTTTTGGGGCTAACGAACGCTCTTGATGAAAGGATACATAAGGTCAGGCCGCATAAGGGCCAGATCGAGTGCGCCAAAAAAATGCTCGAAATCCTCGCGGGCAGCACCTATGTCAATAAAGCCGGCCGCGTGCAGGACGCGTATACCCTGAGATGCGTCCCGCAGGTTCACGGGGCTTCCTGTGACGCCATAAACTACGTTAAAAACGTAATAGAAATCGAAATGAACTCGGCGACCGATAACCCTCTTGTTTTCCCGGATGAGGGAGACGTCATTTCAGGCGGCAATTTCCACGGCCAGCCTCTTGCGCTGGCGCTTGATTTTCTCGGGATCGCTTTGTCCGAGCTCGCGAACATCAGCGAAAGAAGGATAGAGAGGCTCGTAAATCCGCAGCTCAGCGGGCTTCCGCCGTTTCTGGCAAAACAAAGCGGCATAAATTCAGGCTATATGATAGCTCAGTATACGGCGGCCTGCCTGGTTTCAGAAAACAAAATACTCGCGTCTCCGGCGAGCGTGGACTCAATCCCCACCTCGGCGAACCAGGAGGATCACGTAAGCATGGGCGCCATCGCGGCGCGCAAAGCGGGCGAGATAGTAAATAACTTAAGAAACGTGCTCGCGATAGAGCTCATGTGCGCGGCGCAGGCCGTTGAAATGCAGCCCAGGGGCAAAATGGGCAAAGGCACGGCGGCCGCCTATAAGGCGATCCGAGAGATCATCCCAACCCTTGAGTGCGACAGGGTGCTGTATTACGACATAAATAAAATGTCCGATTATCTTAAAGACGGAGAATTTGTCCAAAAAGTCGCGAAAGCTCTGGAAAAGTAATTTTTATCTGATATAAAGGAGTGAAACTGGATGAACAATTGTGAAATAAGCGAAGCGATGACGATAAAGCTCGACTGCGGGCTTCCTGAAATGCACGAATTCATGCCGGGCATCAGGAGAGCCCCTAACCGCGGCTTTTCGCTGACAAAGGCCCAGACCGAAACGGCGCTTAAAAACGCGCTTCGCTACGTCCCGGAAGAACTTCACGAAAAGCTGGCCCCGGAGTTTCTCGGCGAGCTTATGACCTTCGGCAGGATATACGCCTACCGTTTCCGCCCGGAGGGAAGAATATACGGCAGGCCGATCGACGAATACAAAGGGAACTGCATCGAGGGCAGGGCGTTTCAGGTAATGATAGACAATAACCTCGATTTTGAAGTAGCCCTCTATCCGTACGAGCTCGTTACATACGGCGAAACGGGTCAGGTCTGCCAGAACTGGCTTCAGTACAGGCTAATAAAAAAATATCTCGAGGTCATGACGCGCGACCAGACGCTCGTTATAGAATCGGGGCACCCGCTGGGGCTGTTCCCGTCGAAGCCCGAGGCTCCGAGGGTCGTCATCACGAACGCGCTCATGGTCGGCATGTTCGACAACCAGCGCGACTGGGAAGTCGCCGAGCAGATGGGCGTCGCGAACTACGGCCAGATGACGGCGGGCGGCTGGATGTATATCGGGCCTCAGGGCATAGTGCACGGCACCTTCAATACGATCCTGAACGCCGGAAGGCTGAAGCTCAAAGTGCCCAAGGACGGCGACCTCAGAGGCAAGCTCTTTATAACCTCGGGCCTCGGCGGAATGAGCGGAGCACAGGCAAAGGCCGTCGAGATCGCGAACGGGGTCGGGATAGTAGCCGAGGTCGACTATTCAAGAATAAAAACGAGAAAAGATCAGGGCTGGGTAAGTCGGGTCTCGGATAACCTGCGGGAAGTTTTTGAAATAGCCGAAGACTATATAAAAAATGAAAAGTCCGTTTCGATAGCGTACCACGGAAACGTGGTCGACCTGATCGAGTATGCGCTCAAGAACAATAAAAAGGTCGATCTTCTTTCCGATCAGACCTCCTGCCACGCGGCTTACGACGGCGGGTACTGCCCCCAGGGAATAACCTACGAGGAGAGAACGAAGCTGCTCGCGACAGACAGAGAGAAATTCTGCTCGCTTGTCGATAAATCTCTGCGCAGGCATTTCGAGCTTATAAAAGCGATGGTCGAAAGAGGTACCTATTTCTTCGATTACGGCAATTCCTTTATGAAAGCAATTTACGACGCGGGAGTGAAGGAAATATCCAAAAACGGCGTCGACGAAAAAGACGGCTTTATCTTTCCTTCCTACGTCGAGGACATCATGGGCCCCGAGCTGTTCGACTACGGCTACGGCCCGTTCAGATGGGTCTGCCTCAGCGGCAGAGACGAGGACCTCGACAAAACCGACCGCGCGGCGATGGACTGCATAGACCCCGACCGTCGCGGGCAGGACAGGGACAACTGGCTGTGGATCAGGGACGCGAAGAAAAACAGGCTGGTTGTCGGAACAAAAGCAAGGATTCTGTATCAGGACGCCGAAGGCCGGAGAAATATAGCGCTCAGGTTCAACGACATGGTGAGACAGGGCGAAATAGGCCCCGTAATGATAGGGCGCGACCACCACGACGTAAGCGGCACCGATTCGCCGTTCCGCGAAACCTCAAACATAAAAGACGGCAGCAACGTGATGGCCGATATGGCGATCCAGTGCTTCGCGGGCAACGCGGCGCGCGGCATGAGCCTCGTCGCTCTGCATAACGGAGGCGGCGTAGGCGTCGGCAAAGCGATAAACGGCGGCTTCGGTATGGTGCTCGACGGCTCCGACAGGACGGACGGCATAATAAGGTCGTCGATGATGTGGGACGTTATGAGCGGCGTAGCGAGACGTTCCTGGGCCAGAAACGAGCACAGCGTCGAAACCTGCCTTACGTACAACCAAAAATATAAGGGCTTCGGGCATATCACGATCCCCTATATCCCCAGGGAAGAACTGATTAAAACCACCGTTGAGAAAGCTTTTAAAAAGAATGCCAAAAAAGGGGTTAAATAGTAATGCCGAAAATAGTCGAATGCGTCCCGAATTTCAGCGAAGGAAGAGACCTTGAAAAAATCCAGCGGATAATCGCTCCTTTTATAAAGACGGAGGGGTGCAGGCTGCTTGACTACAGCCCCGATAAAGACCATAACAGGGTGGTCGTCACCGTAATGGGCGAGCCCCGGAGCGTTAAAAAAGCGGTCATAGAAGCCGTCGGCAAGGCGGCTGCGGAAATCGACATGACGAAGCATAAGGGCGGACACCCGAGAATGGGAGCGACGGACGTCGTGCCGTTTATCCCGATAAAGGATATGACAATGGAGGAAGCGGTCGCGCTTTCAAAGGAAGCGGCCCGGGAAATAGCCGCAAATTATAATATACCGATCTTTTTATATGAAAAGGCGGCTTCGTCACCCGCGAGGGAAAACCTTGCGAATATCAGAAAAGGCGAATTCGAGGGTATGGCGGAGAAAATTAAAATGCCCGAGTGGCGGCCCGATTTCGGCCCCGCCTCCGTGCATCCGACGGCGGGCGCGACGGTTGTCGGCGCAAGGATGCCGCTGGTGGCGTTCAACATAAACCTGGGCACCCAAAACCTCGGCATAGCGGATAAAATCGCGAAAAACATCCGGCATATTTCGGGCGGCTTCAGGTATACCAAAGCGATCGGCGTTGATCTTAAGGACAGGGGCATCGTTCAGGTATCGATAAACATGACCGACTATACTAAAACCGCTTTATACAGGGTTTTCGAGACGGTCAGGTTTGAAGCCGAGAGATACGGCGTCCCCGTGATAGGCAGTGAAATCATCGGTCTCACTCCCATGGAAGCGCTTATAGATACGGCCGCCTACTATCTGCGGCTTGAAGACTTTAAGCCGGACCAGATTATAGAGCACTGGCTCCTGTAAAACGCCCGCCCTTTAATACGGCAGCTGAAAAAAGGAGAAGCAATATGGATTCGTTAATGGATAAATCCCTCAAAGATTTTAACAGCCTGTTGAAAAGCAGCGAGCCCGCGCCCGGCGGCGGCAGCGCGGCGGCCCTTTCGGGCATGCTCGGCGCGGCGCTTACCATGATGGTGTTTAATCTTTCGGTAAATAAAAAAGCATATGAAGCCCTCGACAATAAAATAAAGCAGGACATGGCCGAAAATTTCGAGGCGATAGTCGCGCTTAACAGCGACCTCGCTTGCCTCGCCGATGAGGATACTAAAGCCTTTAATAAGTTTATGGAAGCGATGAAGCTGCCGAAGGAAACGGATGAGCAAAAAAAGCTCAGGGAGGAAGCCCTCCAAAAAGCCGGGAGATACGCGCTCGAGGTTCCCCTCGCGACGGCTGAAAAATGCCTGCGGATATTAAAAAATCAGGCGGCGATTGGAAAATACGGCAATAAGAACGCTGTGTCCGACATAGGCGTCGGGGCGCTTATGGCGCTTGCGGGGCTCGAGGGCGCCGTGCTGAACGTTAAGATAAACCTGCCCGGCATTAAGGATGAATCGCTCAAAAAACAAACGGAAAGATTAATCGAAGCGTATACCCGCGAAGGAGCCGGGCTTAAAGACGAAATAATGCGGATAGTAAACGGCAGGATCGGCTGAACGTACTAAGATTAAAAGGGAGGCGCCTTATGAAAAGATCGCTTCTGATTCACGCGGCCGAGCTTGTCACCCCGAAAGGCGGCGGAGCGCTCAAAGGCCCGGAGATGGAAAACGTCGCAAGAATAAAAGACGGCGCCGTATATTCCGAAGACGGGATAATAAAGGCCGTGGGCGAAACCGGCGAAGTGCTGAAATATTTAGACGGCGGCGAATATAAAGACCCGGTGGACATCATGAACGCCGCAGGCAAATGCGTGATTCCGGGCTTTGTCGACTCGCACACCCACTTCGTGTTCGGCGGATACCGCCCCGATGAATTTATGGGCAGGCTCCGCGGCGACGAATATATAAAATCTCTGAAAAAAGGCGGCGGAATACTAGAAACCGTCCGGGCGACCGAAAAAGAAAGTGAAGAGCAGCTTTTCGCAGAAGGGCTGTCGCGGCTCCGGGCAATGCTTTCCCAGGGCGTGACGACCGTCGAGGGCAAAAGCGGCTACGGGCTTGACGAGGCTACGGAGCTGAAACAGCTTGAAGTATTAAAACGCCTGGGGCAGAGCCAGAAGGTAGAGGTGCTCGGCACCTACCTCGGAGCCCACGCGATCCCAGAAGCCTACAAAGGCAAAGCCGACGCCTACGTAGACTTCATGATAGAAAAAATGCTGCCGGATATTAAAAATAAAAATCTCGCCGAATTCTGCGACGTTTTCTGCGAAGACCATGTTTTCTCCGTCGCGCAGTCCGAAAGGCTGCTTAAAGCCGCAAAAGCGCTCGGCTTCAAGCTTAAAATTCACGCCGACGAAATCGTATCTCTGGGCGGCGCGGAGCTTGCCGCAAGAACCGGGGCTTTGTCGGCGGATCATCTTTTGATGGTTTCGCAGGAGGGAGTTAGCGAGCTTTCAAAGAGCCAAACGGTCGCGACGCTTCTTCC
>JAUZPW010000086.1 GCA_030705725.1 Bacillota bacterium | reverse complement strand
GTTTGGAGCCGCACCTTTCCGGTACGGTTATAATTGCCGCGACCGGTATAATCATTATTTTTGCCGGCGGAGCAAACTTTTTTCACCTGCTGCTGATATTTGCGACCGGAATATGCGGCGGAGCCGCTTTTATCATGACGAAGCCTTATGCCATGGACCGTATACGCGTCTGGCTCAACCCGTTTTTAGACCCGCTCGACAAGGGCTGGCAGGGGGTGCAGTCGCTGCTTGCGATCGGCTCCGGCGGATTATGGGGCCTGGGACTTGGACAGAGCCGCCAGAAAAACCTGTACCTTCCGGAACCGGCCAACGACTTTATATTCTCGGTCGTCTGCGAGGAACTCGGGTTTATTGGCGCTATGCTTATCATTACAGCGTTCGCGGCGATGATAATCAGAGGTTACTGGATCGCGGTTCACGCCAGGGATCGTTTCGGAGTGCTGCTGGCGGTCGGAATTACGTCTCAGATAGCAATACAGACAGTTTTTAATATTTGCGTCATCAGCGGACTGATGCCTGTAACAGGCGCATCCCTGCCGTTTTTCAGTTACGGGGGCACATCGCTCTTAATCCAGCTTGCCGAGGTAGGCGTTTTACTGTCGATATCCCGGCAGATTTCAGCCCCGAAGCTGGGCTAGTCAAGGAGATTGCAATGAAAGTTTTGTTTGCGGGTGGAGGTACCGGAGGGCATATTAACCCGGCGCTTGCCCTGGCCGAATATATAAAAACCAGAGAGCCTTATTCTGATATACGCTTTGCGGGAGCAAGCGGGGGTATGGAGGAAAAGCTCGTCAGGGAAGAGGGATACAGGCTTTTTACGCTGCCTCTGCACGGGATAAGAAGAAAGCCGAGCCTGGAAAACATAAGGTATGACGCGGTTTCGGTATACGAGGCTATGACGGCGGTCGGCAAGGCAAAGGCAATCATCAGAGAGTTTAAGCCGGACATAATTGTCGGCACCGGCGGATATGCGTGTTTCCCGGTCGTTTATGCCGGAACCAGGCTTAAAATCCCGACCGTTTTACTTGAAGTCAACGCAATGCCGGGTGCTGTTGTCAGGATGCTTTCAGGCCGGGTTTCAAAGGTGCTCGTGAGCTTTTCCGACACTATCCCTTATTTGAAAAATAGAGAAAACGCCGTTTTGACGGGAAATCCCATCAGGTCGAAAATCGTTTCGGCTGACAAGAAAAGCGCCGAAAAAAAACTGGGCATAGCCGGGAAGCCTTTGGTGGTTACTTACTGGGGCTCTCTCGGCGCTTCCGGAATGAATAAAAAAATGATCGATTTTATAAGACTTGAGGCGGAACACTACGAATTTTATCATATACACGCTGCCGGAGCCGCGGGTTACAAACAGATGACCGAGGAAATCAGTAAGCTTGGAATAGACTTAAACGGACATAAGAATATCGACCTAAGGGAGTATATCCATGACATGGCGGACGTTCTGGCCGCCTGCGACCTTGTCGTCTGCCGCGCGGGGGCGTCGGCTCTGGCCGAAATATGCGCCGTGGGCAGGGCTTCGCTTATCGTGCCTTCGCCGTATGTCGCAGACAACCATCAGGAAAAAAACGCGAGGGCTCTGGAAAAAGCGGGAGCCGCGACGGTACTGCTCGAAAACGAGTGCACCGGCGAATCCCTTTATAGCGAGGTAAAAAAACTCTTAAATGATCCCGGGAAGCTTAACCAAATGGCTCAAAACGCGCTCCGGCTCAAGAAGACGGACGCGTGTCCGAAAATATACGAAGTACTTAAAAACCTCCTGGTTTCATAAAAACGTTCCCGTTCACATCATAAGAAGAGGACGCATAATATGTGATGGGGCGTGAAGAGCGCCCGGATGCGTTATTTGCCGATGCAAAAAGGCAGATATCAGGAGGCATTTAATAATGAGTAAATACGTCATTGCCGGAGGCAATCCGCTATCCGGCAGTCTTAGGGTGCATGGGGCTAAAAACAGCGTACTTCCGATCCTGGCGGCAACATTGCTGGTTAACGGCGAAAGCGTTATACATAACTGCCCTGACCTGAAGGATGTACGTTCAGCGATTAAAATACTTTCACATCTTGGATGCCGCGTGACGCGGGAAAACGATACCGTTATTGTCGACGCCCGGACGATGTCGCGCTTTGATATACCGGAATCGCTGATGCGGGAAATGCGGTCCTCCGTTATGTTTTTAGGAGCTATTATTGTTCGCGCGGGAAAAGCGCGTATGTCTTTCCCCGGAGGCTGCGAGCTTGGCCCCCGCCCGATAGATCTTCATTTGTCTTCCCTCAAAAAACTGGGGGTATCCATAAGCGAAGAGGGCGGGGAAATAATCTGCGAAGCCGGGGACATGAAGGGCGCGGAAATCAATTTGTCGTTTCCCAGCGTCGGAGCCACGGAAAACATTATGCTCGCGGCTACCATGTGCAGCGGCCGGACCAGAATAATAAACGCGGCAAGAGAACCGGAAATTGAAGACCTTGAAAAATTTTTGCAAAAAACGGGGTCCAAGATACACGGCGCGGGCGGTTCAGTCATTGAAATAGAAGGGGCGGCATTCGCGAGCGGCGTTGAGCACACGGTTATGCCCGACCGTATCGAAGCTGCCACGTATCTTTGCGCCGCGGCTATAACCCACGGGGAAATAGAGCTTTTATCCGTTGCGCCGGAGCATTTGTCGACGGTAGTCGCGGCACTTGAGGAATCGGGCTGCTTTGTTTCAGCCGAGCCGGGGAGGCTTTACCTGCGGTCGGGAAATGAACTGAAAGCAATCCGCCCCGTAAGAACCATGCCTTATCCGGGCTTCCCCACCGACGTGCAGTCTCCGCTTATGGCGCTTATGGCTAAGGCAAAGGGCACGACGATTTTTATCGAAAATATTTTTGAAAACCGATTTAGGCATGTATGCGAGCTTTTAAGAATGGGCGCCAATATCCGGGTGGAGGGCAAGATTGCCGTCATAACCGGAGTCCCGAAGCTTTCAGGCGCATCCGTAAAAATGACCGACTTAAGAGGCGGGGCGGCTCTCGTTATAGCGGCTCTCGGCGCGGATGGGGTCAGCGAGGTATGCGAGCTTTCACACACCGACCGGGGATATGAGAAAATGGATGAACGTCTAAGATCGCTCGGAGCAGACATAAAACGAGTGGAATAGATAAAAATAACCGGACGTGGAGGTGATTAAATGAACGACGTCAGAGACTTAAGGCGAAAGAACAGAAAAAGAAAATACCGCCGCCGTAAGACCGGCCTGTTTTTTGGCGTCTTTTCATTTTTGGTGGTTCTTGCGGCGGTTGCGGCGGCAATAACGGTTTTTTTTAAGATCTCTAATGTTGAAATCTCCGGCAAAACAAGGTATTCTCAGGAAGAGGTTCTTGATGCATCGGGAATCCGCACCGGAACCAACATGTTTTTAATAAATAAATTCACGACTATAAACCGCATGTTTTCAAAACTTGTTTACCTTGACGAAATACGTATCCGCAGAAAACTTCCAGATACCGTTGAAATTATCGTTTCCGATACGGAGCCTGCCGCGGCGGTGGAAATCTCCGGAAAATACTGGCTTCTGGATAAACGCGGGAAACTTCTCGAACCGGTCTCCGAAGAGAAAGCAAAGCAAGCCGGAATAGTTAAGGGTTTAACCGCCCAGAGCGCCGCTGCCGGGGAAATTATTGAACCCGATGATAAGGACAAGCTTCAGAAACTGACGGAGTTTTTTGCCGCGGCTTACAAAAGCGGCATCGCAGGCGATATTGGGGATATTGATTTTACGAAGATTTACAATGTTAGCTTTAGCTATGGAAACCGGTTTACCGTTCTTATCGGCGAAGCGTCGGATTTTGACCGGAAATTCCGTTTTCTGCTCAGCGTGAAGGAAAGGCTGTCACCCTCGGACCGAGGGGTTATTGACCTTACGGACGCAGAAAGCGCCAGGTTTCGCCCTGAAGGCTTCTGATTTAATAAATTAAATAAAATAAATATAACAAATCTCTTAACAAAGTTCCAAAAATAAGTTATGATTAATTAGATAATATCTGGATGTTTTTTTATAAAATTAATATTTGAAACAATTTCTTATGGAGGTTTTTAATAAATGGGCTTTGAATTTGAGATTGAGAATGAAAACGTTGTTTCAATAAAGGTAATCGGCATCGGAGGCGGCGGAAACAACGCCGTCAACAGGATGATTACCAACGGTGTCAAAGGCGTTGAATTTATTGCCGTAAATACGGACAAGCAGGCGCTTAACTATTCCTCCGCCACACGAAAGATTCAGGTGGGCGCAAAGCTTACGGGCGGACAAGGCGCCGGAAGCGATCCGAAGGTCGGCAAAAACGCCGCTGAAGAAAGCCGCGAGGAAATTCAGAAAGCCCTTGAAGGAACCGATATGGTGTTTATAACCGCGGGTATGGGAGGCGGCACCGGCACGGGCGGAGCTCCGGTGGTTGCGGAGATCGCCAAAAAGCTCGGAATACTTACCGTCGGCGTTGTTACCCGCCCGTTCAATTTTGAAGGCAAGGTACGCATTGAGCAGGCGGAAAGAGGAATAAACGAGCTTCTCGAAAAGGTTGATTCTCTTGTCGTTATACCGAACGAACGCCTTAAATTTGTCAGCGAACAGAAAATAAGCTTCACAAACGCTTTTGAAATCGCGGACGGCGTTTTGCGTCAGGCGGTGCAGAGCATAAGCGAGCTTATTACCGTCCCGGGGCTTATAAACCTGGATTTTGCGGATGTTACCGCTATTATGAAATCGGCCGGTTACGCGCACATGGGAGTAGGGCGCGCCGCGGGCAAGGACAAGGCCGAGGAAGCTGCTAAGATGGCTATTTCAAGCCCGCTTCTCGAGACTTCGATTAACGGCGCGAAGGGCGTTATACTTAACGTGACGGGTTCACCGGATATCGGCCTTGAAGAGGTCGAGCGCGCGGCGACGATGGTCCAGGTTGCGGCGCACAGGGAAGCACACATCATTTTGGGAGCGGCGATCGACGAAACGATGGAGGATGAAATCCGGATTACCGTCATAGCGACCGGATTCGAAAATCAGCCTATCAGCGAAACGCCGTTTTCAGACGCGCAAAAGGCCGCGGCCGCACCGGCACCCGGCAAGGAAGCCAAGGACGGCAAAAATCCGCCAAAGGATCCCGAGACTTTCTTTTCAAAGTCGGGGGCTGCGCAGCCGGTCGAGGAAGAGCAGCCGGATCCGTTCGATGAAATCATAAAACTGTTCAATAAATAAATACATAATAAAGCGGGAAAATTTTTCCCGCTTTATTTTTATACAAAGCGAGGCATCGGAAGCGCGAGAAAAACGGAGAAAAACAAAGAATTCGGAAGTATCATGACATCTAAATAATTTTTTTGCTGCAAAATAGGAAAAACAGTTGCCATAACAAGCAATGCGGCGTTATAATAAAGTAATAAAAAGAAAGGAGCAACAGCCGTGGATACAATTCCCCGAAGTAGACTATTAAGAATAGTATTACGGCATGCAGATAGATCATGCCGATAATGTGAGGTGTGATATCTATGCTTTCTTTTTACAAAACAATTGAAAATAATCTGGTTAAAATCAGCGGAATCGAAAAAGGCTGCTGGATAAACATGATTGACCCTACCGAGGATGAGCTTCAGTTTGTTATACAAAAGGTTGAGGTCGATCAGGGCTTTTTAAGGGCTGCCCTTGACGAGGAGGAGACCTCCCGTGTCGAGGTTGAAGAAAATCAGACGCTGCTTATTATCGACGTCCCGTTTTCCGAAAAACATGAGAACCAGACAGGCGTCATTTTTTCCACACTGCCGCTGGGCGTGATTGTCGCGCCTGAGCAAATCATAACTGTCTGCCTCAAGGAGCCGCGCGCTATCGCCGACTTTGCGGACGGAACGGTCAGAAATATCCAGACATCTATGAAAACGCAGTTTATACTGCATTTGTTTTTGCGTATCGCAAACAACTTTCTTTATTACCTGCGGCAGATAGATAAAATTTCAAGCCATATAGAGCGTCAGCTTTACCGCTCGCTTAAAAACAAAGAGCTTATTCTGCTGCTCGACCTTGAAAAATCCCTGGTATACTTTACAACCTCCCTTAAAGCAACCGAGGTCACGCTTGAAAAGGTATTGAGGGGCAGGATAATAAAGCTCTACGAGGACGATCAGGAGCTTCTTGAGGACGTTATCATCGAATTCAAGCAGGCCATCGAAATGGCCGATATATATTCAAACATCTTAAGCGGAATGATGGACGCGTTCGCGTCGCTTATTTCCAATAACTTGAATATTATCATGAAGGTTCTCACCGTCATCACTATTTTGATGACGATCCCGAACATTGTTTTCAGCTTTTACGGAATGAACGTGACAGGTCTGCCTTTTAACGTGTCATGGTTCCCCGTACTGATTTCCGCAGTTGTTACGGCAATCGTCTGGCTGATACTGAAAAAGAAAAATCT
>JAUZPW010000085.1 GCA_030705725.1 Bacillota bacterium | reverse complement strand
TAACAGCACGTTTATTTTTTTTGCCCTTTTTCATCTGCTTCATCCCTAAATACGGCGAGTTAATAATATATATGCCGGGCTCAGGGCAAAAATAACAACAGACGGATTTCAAAAACCCGTCTGTCGTGCCGCAGTTATTATACTTTTTTTACGCGTTGTGAACCAGGTTGATTGTGCCTGACGAGTAAACGACTGTTTCGGTAAACGCGTTTCCTTTCGCGGCGTAAACAAAGTCGCTTACTTTTATGCCGGAACCCTCGCGGCAGGTTACGAGAACATGAGCGGCGCCGCCTTCCGACTTAAAGACCTGATAGCTTACGCTTCCGTTTTGCACATACCTGCGGTCGAAGAGCGCGTAAGACCTTGCGCCGACAACGGCCACAAGCGCCCATTCCTGCCCGTCGTCGAACGCCCACTGGCCGTTTTGATCTTTTTTTGCGGCGGTATAGAGCACAATTTTGTCCGGAACCTTATCCTCTGTGATATCGTAATCGAAAGAATCGTATACGTTTAAGTCTTTGGCATAGGTGCCGTCGTCGTTGAAACCGGAAATATCCTTTGTATCGGCTTTGCCTGTATCTTTCTGAGTAGTTTCGTTCCCGGCGCCGCTTTTGGTCCCGTCAGTCGTTTTCTTTGAAGGGTCCGGAGCCACGGGATTGGAGCATGCCGCGAGAAAACATATTAAAAGCACCAGGGATATAAGGGCGGTTAGCTTGCGTTTCATTATAATTTTAACCTCCGGTTCTATTATAATAGGAATTCTACGTCAAAGCGGCCTTAAAGTCAATATACGCGCAGGAAGTAAAAATACCATGAAGTTTGTCTTGCTAATTTTGGGTTTTAATACGATAATATTAAAAGACAGCAGACTAATTCGGAGGAATATGAATGTACAAAGTAGTTAAGAGAGAGCAGCTTACGGAAAACGTCGTCCTTATGGAAGTCGAGGCTCCGCTGGTTGCGAAAAAATGCCTGCCCGGCCAGTTTATTATACTGAGGGTCAACGAACAAGGGGAACGCATTCCGCTGACGGTTGCCGGGTACGACAGGGAAAAGGGCACCGTTAGGATCATATACCAGATAGTCGGAAAGACGACGCAGATTTTGTCGGAGCTCAAGGAAGGCGAGGCTATTCTGGATTTCGTCGGGCCGCTCGGAACCCCTTCGCACACCGAAGGGATCAAAAAGGCCGCCGTTATAGGCGGAGGGCTCGGCTGCGCCATCGCTTACCCGCAGGCAAAGGCCCTTTTTGACAAAGGCGCCGACGTTACTATGATCGCGGGCTTCAGAAGCAAAGATTTCGTTATTCTCGAGGATGAGATGAAAAAAGCGTCCAACAAGCTCTATATTATGAGCGACGACGGAAGCTACGGCGAGCACGGACTTGTCACAAACAAGCTCGAGGAGCTCTTAAAGGCCGGAGAAGTTTTCGACACGGTCATTGCAATCGGCCCGCTTATCATGATGAAGTTTGTATGCCAGCTTACGAAAAAATACAACGTAAAGACGATTGTCAGCATGAACCCCATCATGATAGACGGCACGGGCATGTGCGGGGGATGCAGGCTGACGGTAGACGGCAAAACCAAGTTCGCCTGCGTGGACGGCCCGGACTTTGACGGACATCTCGTGGATTTCGACGAGGCTATCCGCCGCTCCAGGATGTATTCTTCCAAGGAGCGCGAAGCGATGGAAAAGCATAAATGCAGGCTGGAGGGTATGAACAGTGGCAAATAAGAACATGGCGCCTAAGAAAACGCCTATGCCGGAACAAAAACCGGATGTCAGAAATAAAAATTTCAGCGAGGTCGCCCTTGGATATACCGAGGAAATGGCCTTAAACGAGGCGGCGCGCTGCCTGGGGTGCAAGAACCGCCCATGCGTTTCGGGCTGCCCCGTAAACGTGCAGATCCCCGATTTTATAACCCTTGTTGCGGAAGGCAAATATAGCGAAGCATATAAGAAAATAACTGAAACCAACTCTTTGCCCGCCGTTTGCGGCAGGGTATGCCCGCAGGAATCGCAGTGCGAAGGCAAATGCGTGCGCGGCATTAAGGGCGAGCCGGTCGCTATAGGAAGGCTCGAGAGATTCTGCGCGGACTACAGCATGAAAAAAGCTGAGGACAGCGGCGAAAAGGCGAAGCCGAACGGACACAAGGTTGCGGTTATCGGCGCGGGGCCTGCTGGCCTTACCTGCGCGGGAGATCTTGCCAGAAAGGGCTACGACGTCACCGTTTTTGAGGCGTTCCACAAAGCCGGAGGCGTGCTGATTTACGGAATTCCCGAATTCAGGCTCCCGAAGGCTATCGTGCAGAAGGAAATAGACAAGCTTATTAAAGCCGGGGTTAAAATGGAGCTAAACGTTGTGGCAGGCAGAGCCGTACAGGTCGACGAGCTTCTTGAAAGCGGCTTTGAGGCCGTGTTCGTCGGAACCGGCGCAGGGCTTCCGGCATTTTTGAATATCGAAGGGGAAAGCCTAAACGGCGTTTTCTCCGCGAACGAATATCTTACGAGAAACAACCTTATGAAAGCGTTCGATCCGAACTACGACACGCCTATTTTCGAGGCTAAAAAGGTGGCGGTCGTGGGCGGCGGAAACGTGGCGATGGACGCCGCGCGCACCGCGAAGCGCCTGGGAGCCGAGGTTTACATCGTGTACCGCAGAAGCGAGGAGGAGATGCCGGCGCGTGCCGAGGAAATCCACCACGCCAAGGAAGAGGGCATCAATTTCAACCTTCTCTGCAACCCGGTCAGAATCCTCGGAAACAAGGACGGCTGGGTCGAGGGCATCGAATGCGTCAGAATGGAGCTCGGCGAGCCCGACGCGTCGGGACGCCGCCGCCCGGTTGAAAAGCAGGGGAGCAATTTCGTGATCGACGTCGACGCCGTGATCATGGCTATCGGCACGTCGCCGAACCCGATTATAAAGGACACTACCAAGGGCCTTGAAACGAACAAGCACGGCTGCATCGTGGCCTGCGAGGACACGGGAAAAACCTCTAAGGACAGGGTCTACGCGGGAGGCGACGCCGTAACGGGAGCCGCGACCGTAATTCTCGCCATGGGCGCGGGGAAAAAGGCGGCCGAGGCCATCGACAAGGCTATTATGAATAAAGCGGAGTAAGCGGGGGCTATTACACACATGAAGCTGCTGTCCTGGAATGTAAACGGGCTGAGGGCATGCCTCAACAAAGGGTTTTTTGAGTTTTTCGGCTTTATCGACGCCGATATTTTCGCGGTGCAGGAGACGAAAATGCAGGAGCATCAGCTCGAAACGGAATTCCCGGGATATGAGGCCTACTTTAACAGCGCCGAAAAAAAGGGATATTCCGGGACGGCGGTTTTTACGAAAAAAACTCCCGTATCGGTTCGTTACGGCTTAGGCATCGAGGAACACGACCGGGAAGGCCGCGCGATAACGCTCGAGTACGAGGATTTTTATTTTGTGAACGTTTATACGCCCAATTCCCAAAGGGGGCTCACGAGGCTCGACTACCGGATGGAGTGGGAGGGCGCGTTTTTAGGCTATCTAAAAAAGCTCGATTCCGAAAAGCCCGTGGTTATCTGCGGGGATCTCAATGTGGCGCACAGGGAAATCGACCTTAAAAACCCCAAGTCTAACGCTGAGAACGCCGGGTTTACGCCGCAGGAGCGCGGAAAATTTACGGAACTTCTGAAAGCCGGGTTTACAGACACGTTCCGCTATCAGCATCCCGACCTCGCGGGGGCGTATACCTGGTGGTCCTACATGTTTAACGCGCGCGCGAACAACGCGGGATGGCGCATCGATTATTTCCTCGTTTCGGACAGAATCCGGGACAGGGTCATAAACAGCGAGATTTATTTCGAGGTAACGGGAAGCGACCACTGCCCGGTGGGGCTTGTGCTTTCCTGAAATTCTCAATTGCAAAATTTCCGGCTTTGTGATATTATGGTAAAAAATTAAATATCGGAGTTTACGGTGGGCCGTTTCGGCCCTTAAAAGAGAAGAAGGTGCGAATCCTTCACAGCTACCTCTACTGTAATTGATGACCGGGAAACACTATGCCACTGTGCTTACGCATGGGAAGGCGTTTTTTGGGATGAGTCATAAGTCAGGAGACCTGCCGTACTCTATCAGAGTATTCTAGGGGTGAGCAGGAATATCGATAAAGTATGCTTTTACCTTTGGTAAAAGCATTTTTTTATGCAAAAACAAGGAGGACAAAAGTTGAAAAAGAGAATTTTATCGCTGTTTTTAGCCGTTTGCCTGGTTTTATCTTTTACCGGCACGGCTTTCGCCGAGGGAACGCTCGGCAGTTTTACGGACGCTAGCAGCGCGAGGGCGGGCATTTTATGCTATTACGCCGAAAAAAATAAGACGCTTACAGGCTGGGAGGAGCTGGCGGCGCTTAAAACCGCCGGAGCAGATCTTACGTTATTCAGTCTGCCGGCCACGGATCGGGTAAACTCGAGCAGCTCGGCTACGGATATTGCGAACGCGATTATCTGCGAGCTTATGAAGGGTTACCGCCCGACGGAGCTTACAGATCTGCTTTTGTCAAAGCAAAACCCCGCCGGAAGCGGAAAGTTCAGCGCGCTCACGAACGGGCAGATATGGGCGATGACGGCGCTAAACGCCGCAGGGGCGAGCTATCCCGGCCCGGCTGCGGCGCAGTATCTTTTACTGATGCAGCTTCCGGACGGCGGGTTCAGCTACAACGGCACGGCTGAAGCCGGAACGGACGCGGACACGACCGGGGCGGCGGCGGTCGCCATTAAACCGTTTTTAGCCTCGGACGAGCTGAAAACGGCAGAGAATCAGACGCGGATCCAAAAAATGAAGGATTATCTCAAAAACACGCAGCAGAGCGACGGCACATACGCCTCCTGGGGAACGAAAAACGCGAGCTCGACGGCAAGCGCCATATGGGGGCTTTCCGCGCTCGGCGAAAACCTGAGCGACTACAATAAAGACGGGCATACCGTGACGGACGGCCTTTTAAGCTTTATCACAAAAGAGGAAGACGGAGGCAAAACATACGGGTACGCTTACGACTACGACTGGTCAACGGCCACGCCCACAGCGAAGGTTTCAACGTTCAGCGCCTACTATACGAGGCAGACGCTTATCGCGCTGAACGACATAATAAACGGAGAGAGCACATACGCGAATCTTTCCAAATATATCGACGGATATAAATACCGCACCGTGACGGTGCGCGCCGGGAATCTGGTAAACCTCAAGCTGACCGCCAAAAGCGGAGAAAACTGCGAGCTTACGGCAAAGGACGCGGTTTTGCAGGCGTTCGCAAAGGCCGCGGTTCCGGTCTCGATAGCCGGAGGCAAGGTGGAGAGCGTAAACGGGGAAGCTCCGGCGGCGGGTACGGAATGGCAGCTTTTCGTAAACGGGCGCAGAGAGGCGTTCGATTATAAAACAGGCGACGGCGACAGCCTCGAGCTTCTTTTGGAAAGCACGGAATACAATACGGTTTCCGATCTGACGGGGTCGGCGTCCGGCACTCCCCGGGAAATAACGGTGGAGGCGGGGACGCAAAACGCCAGAGTCAGGGTACAGCCCGGCACGGCGCTGCCGGAAATATCCGTTTTGGTTGCGGACGGCGGGCTTTCGCTCCTCATACCTCAAAACACAAAAGTAACTTCCTCGGACGGCTTATGGGACGGCGGCATCGTTTTGCCCCGGCTCGCGGGAAACGCGTCGATACCCGGAGCAACCGTCGACAAGACGATCTCCGCCGGTGTTCAGGGCAAAACGCTTACCTTCGACCGGCCCGTGAGGCTATTGATCCCGGGAGGAGCGGGGAAAACGGCGGCTTATCTCGACGCTTCGGGGAACCCGGTCAGAATAGATTCCGTAATCGGCGCGGACAACGTAACTTCAGCCGAGGAAAAGCTGGCCTCGACGGGAAAAACTGAGGGCAGAATCGACGTCGGCTCCGACACGGCCGTATGGACGAAGCATTTTACCACCTTCGTAAGCTACTCTGAGTCGGGCGGGGAAGGCTCCGACGCGGGAAGCGTGACGCTGACGGTGCTCGGATTTAACGGGCAGAAAATACTGGATTCAAAGAGCATTAAGCTTTCATCGGGCGACACGCCGATTTCCGTGCTTCAGAAATCGGGGCTTTCGGTCACGGTAAAAAGCGGATATGTGAAAACCATTAACGGGCTGAGCGAGTTTGATCACGGCGCCGACAGCGGCTGGATGTACGGCGTAAACGGAATTTACCCAAAGACCGGCGCTGAAACCTGGAAGCTTAAGGACGGGGACGGCGTCTGCTGGAAATACACGAACGACGGCGGAACGGACATCGGCGCGGGAACCGGAGAGGAAACCGAGACCTTAATCGGCACCAAACAGGATTGCGCCGACAAGCTGGAGCTTATCAAGGCGGCGCTCGCGAAGAAGAGCGAGCTTTCGGCCTGGGAGCTTTACGCGCTGTGCGCGTCGGGCGTCAAAGCGGACGCGGCGAAGCTGGGC
>JAUZPW010000084.1 GCA_030705725.1 Bacillota bacterium | reverse complement strand
TATATCAAAAACCGTGAAGGGAAGGATCGGCATAAAGGCATCAGGCGGGATACGCAGTCTCGAAACAGTTCGGCAGATGGTTGATCTTGGCGTCACGCGCTTCGGAGTGGGAACCAGCAGCGCGCTCGATATAATAAAGGCGGCGAAGGCTGTCTGATAGTTTTCACGTCTCTGGAACATAAAAAGCGGGACCTACACAAAAAACGTTATGCATTCCTTTGGGCCAAAGGCGGTTATTGCGACCTTGGGCGAAAACGGCAGCATAGCATTTGACGGGAGCAAATATTACGAATGCGGCATTGTGCCGGTCAAGGTCGTCGACACGATGGGCGCCGGAGATTCTTACATAGCGGGCTTCATTACCGGCGCAGTACAGAAAAAGCCGCTCGAAGAATGTATGTGGATGGGGGCCGCTACGGCATCCGAGACGCTCAGGTATATGGGCGCCTAGTAGAATAGGGCAAATATTCGGGAATCGGAGAGATTTTTTTGGAAAAGGCAAAAATCGAGCGTATTAACGAGCTGTCACGGCTTGCAAGGGAAAGGAAACTTACCGAAGAGGAAAAAACCGAGCGGGAAGCACTGCGCCGAGAATACATAGACGCGGTAAAAGCGAGTCTCGTTTCACAGCTTGACAATACCTATTATCTTGACGAGCACGGAAACAAGAGGAAACTGCTGAATAAGGACAAATAAGCTAAACCCGCGGTAAATCCGCGGGTTTAGCTTATCTCAATGATTTCTGCATGGATATTTGTTGTCCCATCCAGCGTTATGCGAGCCCATGTGGGCCTCGACCCTTTTCGCGGAAGCGAGATGCTGCCGGGGTTTAAGAGAAGGACGCCACTTTTTTGCTTGATAAACGGGAAATGAGTATGACCAAAAAGGGCAATATCGGCTGATTTCGACAGCGCATCCTCATAAAGGCCCAGCGGCTCTGAGCTAAACGGATACCTGTGTCCGTGCGTGAGAAAAAAAGTAAGGTTACAAATTTTTTCGGTTCTCGTTTCCGGCTCATTATGGTAAAAGTCGTTATTCCCTTTTACCAATATTACCGGCAGACCCGGGAAAGCCGCCGAGAGTTTATGCGCGTCGGAAATATAATCGCCGAGGTGTATCAGCAGATCGGAGGGGTTTTTCTCCAAAATCTCAGCCATCCGCCGAACATTGGAGTGAGAATCCGAAAAAACGGCGATTTTCAAAAAAGACACATCTTTTCCATAAAAGTTATAAGCAAAAAGCTGAATCGGATTAAAAATCCGATTTTTTTAACACCTTAAATAAGATGGATTCATATACTGTAACGAAACACATAGAATTAAGGAGGTACTTATGCCTAGCCAATATGATACAATCGCGAGCCTGCTCAACAGTATGCCTCAGGGCGATAAAGTGCTCAAAAACCTGGATAAATTAAGCTCCGTTATGAACTCTGAGGAAGGAAAACAGCTTGCGTCCAAGTTTAAAAAAGAAGACGGAGAAGCAATGAAGGAGGCGTTGTCGGCCGCTATGGGCGGAAACCGGGAGTCGGCAATGCAGATGGTCAAGTCGTTGCTATCCACCAAAGAAGGGGCACAGGTCGCGTCAAAAATAGCTCAGATTTTAGGGGAGTGATAAACATTGGGCGAGATGGAGGATAAAATCCAACAGCTGCTTTCCTCTGAAGAAGGGATGAAAAAGGTGATGTCGCTTGCATCCGCCCTCTTATCTGCACAGGGGAATAAAACGGAAGCTCCACCTGCAAAGACGGAAAGCGCTTCAAAAGACGAAAACCAAAGCGAAGGGCTGCCGGATATGGCTAAGCTTCAGCAAGCAATGTCTAAAATTATGGGGGACAGCAAAAAAAGCACATCGAGCGACAGCAAACTCAATCTTTTGACAGCATTAAAGCCGTTTATAAACAGCGGAAGGCAGGGAAGTATTGACCGGGCCGCCCGTATGGTGAAAACCGCAAAAGTCGCAAAAACGGCGCTTGAAGAATTCAAGGGAGGGAACGGAATTGTATAACCGATACATGTCTTCCGGGTTTGACGAGCTTTTTACAACGGTAAACGAGCCCTCCGAAACGATTGAGGAACCGACGCCGCTGCCGGCTCCAAAACCTGCAGCCATACCGGTTTCGGCCACTGCAGAACCCGCCGCCCCGCCAAAGGGCGGCGGCCTTTCCTCCATTTTAGACAAAATCAACATGCCGAAGCTTGACATGGACACTATTATTATTTTGCTGATCGTTTTTTTTCTGCTTCTGGATACAACTTCAGATAAGGGCATCGGGGATATACTGGGAGAAAATTCGGATCTGCTTTTGATTGTGGGTCTGCTACTGATTATGGGATTTTAACTTATGACGCGGTGACGTCCATTGCGAGTTTATTATTTGGAAGCAGAAAAACCGAATCGCCTACTTCCTCGGTTCTGATCTCGTCGACATCCATTTCGTATATCTTCCGGCTGCCAGAGGTCGTCACCGAATGTATTAAAAGACCATAGTCAAGGGAGACCCAGTATTCATCAATATATTTAAGGACGGGATTTTTTGCCTTGACGTAAATACAGTTATAATCTCCGTATTTTGCATAATTGGCTTCAATTATTGCCGACGAGGGGAGCTTTACTATGTCTTCGTAGGTCGGAATCATCTGTTCGGAATCGGGAGTCGATTCGCCCAAGCGGCCGCTGTAATAACGCGCGTCGCCGCTGCCGGGTCGCCAAATGAAAATCATTCCGCCGCCTGTTATGATATTCTTCGAGACAGCTCCTGATTCGCTGTTCTGAACTGTTTTTGCATATCCGTTTTTAATATAGTGGTTATTTGTAAATGTCAGGCTGCCGGTATCGGAAAAAATCGATACTTTTGAATTAAAGGAACAGCTCTTGGGACGAGCCATTGATGCAATAACACTTGCTGCGTTTTCCTTTGTGATCTCGATCTTTTGGACGGAAGCTTCTTCTTTTTCTCCATTTCCCGACGGTGAATCTGTATTCCCGGAAGGTAGGGCGATACCGGAGGTATTATCGGACCCTACTAAAAAAGACCAGTAGAAGCTTGCAAACACGCCCAGAATAAGGACCAAAGCAACGGAAAGAATCGGCAGGGTCATTTTATTGCGCTTCATTTAACAGCCCCCGTTAAATTCCTCAGGCATGGTTTTCGTGAAATTATAATAGTATAAAATCGCCTGCGCTATACGAGCGGAGGCGTGACCGTCACCGTAAGGGTTAACCGCGTGCGCCATTTTTTCGTACTCTTCAGGGGAGTTGAGCAATGTTTTCGCGAGCGCCAGAATAGACTGCTTTGTAACGCCGGCAAGCTTTACGGTGCCAGCGTTCACCGCTTCGGGGCGCTCTGTTTCGCGCCTTAGAACCAAAACGGGCTTAGCAAGCCCCGGAGCTTCTTCCTGTAGACCGCCGGAATCGGTCATAACCATATACGCACGTGCGATAAGGTTATGCATTTCGTCAACGGATATAGGGTCTATAAGCTCTACTCTGCTGACACCGCCCAAAATGCTGTATGCGGTTTCACGTACGACTGGGCTTAAATGCACGGGATATACGATCCTGACGTCCTTGTAGGTTTCGGCTATTTCCTTAAGGGATTCCATTATCTCGCGGAGGGGCTCGCCGTAATTTTCACGGCGGTGTGCCGTCACAAGAATAACGCGCTCCTTGTCGTAGCTTATCTTTCTTAACGCGGGGTCGGCAAAAACATAGCCGTCTTTAACGGTTTCCTTTATTGCATCAATGACCGTGTTGCCTGTGACATATACGTTTTTTGTTATATTTTCGCGTTTCAGGTTTTCCTTGTTAAGTGCCGTTGGGGCAAAGTGAAGTGTGGCTATAGCGCCGGTCAGCTTGCGGTTTATCTCCTCGGGGTACGGGGAATACATATTGTAGGTGCGAAGCCCGGCCTCAACGTGTCCGACCGGTATTTTATGATAAAAAGCGGAAAGCGCGCCTGCAAAGGTAGTGGAGGTATCTCCATGCACCAGCACGAGATCCGGCTTCTCCTTTTCGAATACATCATCGAGGCCGAGTACGGATTTCGTGAGAATTCCGGAAAGAGTCTGGCGTTCTTCCATTATATCGAGATCGTAATCAGGATTAATCCTGAAAATTCCAAGAACCTGATCAAGCATGCTTCGGTGCTGGGCTGTTACGCAAACCTTGCTTTCAAATTCTGTATGTTTAGAGAGCTCCAGGACAAGCGGGCACATTTTTATCGCTTCAGGCCTAGTACCGAAAATCGAAATAATTTTAATCTTGTTCATTTTTATCACCGTCGGCTTTTTTGTTTTCGGAATCGTTTTGGGCGTTATGATGGGCGGGGGGGACCGAACCCATAATTTTCATGCCGATCAAAACGGCGACAATAACCGTAACGATAAGCAGCATCGCTTTTATCTCGCCGCTCGTCGTAAGCACGACAGCGGAAAGGCCCAAAAGACCGCTGGTCGCATATAAAATCGCGACGGACTGCTTCTGGTTAAAGCCCATATCTATAAGGCGGTGATGTACATGCCCTCTATCCGCCGACATCGGGCTTCTGCCGGACGCGATTCTTCTGGTTATCGCGAACACAGTATCGAAAATCGGAAGACCCAAAATAAGAAAAGGCACGGCGAAGGAAACGATCGCGTAAAACTTAAAAAGCCCCTGTATGGAAACGGTCGCGAGGATAAATCCCAGAAACGTTGCGCCAGTATCGCCCATGAATATTTTGGCCGGGTTTATGTTATAAGGCAGGAAGCCTATGCACGCGCCAGCGAGGCAAGCCATAACGATAGCGACGGACGGCTCGGAGACCAAAAATGCAACGATATAAAGGGAAAGCGAAGCGATTGAGGAAATACCGACGGCGAGCCCGTCAAGACCGTCTATTAGATTGACGGCGTTAGTAATTCCCACGATCCACAAAACCGTAATCGGGATCGAGAAAATGCCAAGGCTGAAATACACGGAATTACTGAACACATTCGGGTTAGACAGAAATTCAATTCTGACACCCGCCATGACGGGTATAATAGCCGCGATGATCTGAACGCAAAACTTAAGAAGCGCGTTAAGCGGCATTACATCGTCGATAATGCCGAGCACGACTATAATCAGGGCACCAAGCAATATTCCCCTGGCCTGCGAATCAATCTGGCCGAACAAGAGCACGCTGATGATAAACCCGAAAAAGATAGCCAGGCCGCCGAGGCGGGGAATCGGGATCTTGTGCATCCTTCTGGCATCTTTCGGGACATCGATTGCCCCGATACGCTTCGCGAGCCTTTTTACGAGCGGCGTTGCGCCGAAGGAAATTCCGGCCGACACCAAAAAAGCCAGAAGCGACAGAAAAAGAAAATTATTCAGCATTATTATTTTTGCACCTTCCAACGGACTAAGGCTTTTTTACGAAGCCTACTTTTTTTGCTACCTTACGCAGCATATGCGAAGCTATCCGGGACGCGCGCTCAGCGCCGCTCTTATAGACGGTTTCCAGATAATCTTTGTTCCTGAGGAGATCCTCGGTCTTTTCGCGCACAGGGCGCAGTTCTTCGATGACGGCTTCGGCTACCGCAGGCTTAAATTGAGCGTAGCCTTTGCCGTCAAATTCCGCTTCAACTTCATTCGTGGTTTTTCCTGTGACGGTAGCGTAAATGTTGATAAGGTTATTTACTCCGTCCTTATTTTCGCCCGTAAAGATACGGGTATCCGAGTCGGTGACCGCGCGCTTGAATTTCCGCAGGATGTCTTCCGGCTGATCCAGGATCAGTATATAAGAATTTGCGTTGGGGTCCGATTTTGACATTTTTCTGGCGGGGTCCGAAAGGCTCATAACCTTAGCGCCGAGCTTCGGGATATAGGGCTCCGGAACAATGAACGTTTCACCGAAAATTCCGTTAAATCTGTTCGCTACGTCGCGGGCAAGCTCGACATGCTGCTTCTGGTCTATCCCGACGGGAACAAGATCGGATGAATATAAAAGAATATCCGCCGCCATAAGCGAGGGGTAGGTAAAAAGCCCCGCGTTGATATTATCAGCGTTCTTTAAGGATTTATCCTTGAACTGGGTCATGCGGGAAAGCTCGCCGAACATGGTGAAACAGTCTAATATCCATGCAAGCTCCGCGTGCTCGGAAACGTGGCTCTGAATAAAAAGGATGTTCTTTTCCGGGTCAAGGCCGCATGAGATAAGCTGCGCCATAACCTCAAGAGTCTGCTGACGCAGCTTTGCAGGCTCCTGACGGACGGTTATCGCGTGCATGTCGACCACGCAGTAGATACAGTCATACTCGTCCTGCAGCAAAGCCCAGTTTTTAATCGCACCGAGGTAATTCCCGAGAGTCAGCTTGCCGCTCGGCTGAACGCCACTGAAAATTCTTTTTTTACTTGTATTCTGATTTAAATCCATTTTTTTTCACCCTGAATTTACAAAGTCTGCCTGAGATATTCATCGAGTGCTTCGCCCATAAGCTCGGCACCTTTTACAATCTGATCGCTGGACGGCATGGAAAAATTAAGGCGCACCGCGGGGCAGGGGGCTTTTTCATCCACCATGAACGTGGAACCG
>JAUZPW010000083.1 GCA_030705725.1 Bacillota bacterium | reverse complement strand
GGAGGACACACTGGACAAAACCGTCGGTTTTGTCCGCACCAAGAGGAAGGTCGAGGGGGAATTTGATTCCCTCTCGAAATGCTGTCGAGTTTTTCGACAGCCTCGGACAAAGCGCCGGTTTGCGGCGCTTTGTCTAATACTGTAGACTGTGTGTTTTTTCAAAACTTAAATTCCGTCTTTTTCGGCGGCATGCGTAACTCATATAACCTCCGTCGCCGGCAAGCTGACCGAACTCGTCCTGTCAAGCTTGTTCCAGCCATGCCTTCTGCCCTTTATGGCGGCGATAATCGACCTGAAAGTGATGATGTACATAAACTGCCGGTAAAAGAACCTCTGTATCAGGACAAGCCATAAATAACGCATAGGCGCTTTTTCTATTGTAAACGCAATAACCGAGCCTGCAAGATCCATCATTAAGAATAATATGTATCCTGCCAAAATAGCCTTAAACTCGCCTTTGAAAATAGACAGTATAAAAACCAGATCGCCGATCGGGGACAATACGGGGAAAATAAGCTGAAAGACCAGTATGTTCGGCAGCGCAATGCATCCCATCGTACCCTTGAAAAAGGATTTTTTATGTTTGAAAAGAGTCTGCAAAGTGCCGAAGCTCCACCGAAACCGCTGTTTTGAAAGCGTTTTCACTGTCTCCGGGGATTCCGTAATGGATTTGGCAAATGGCATATAAACGATCTTCGCATTATGCTCCAGCATGGTTAAAGTCAGATCGGCGTCTTCCGTGAGCGTCTCGTTTGAGTAACCGCCGGCTTCGATCACCTTCGCTTTGCGCCATGCTCCGGTCGCGCCTGGGACGACCCCGATGCAGTTGAGCGAATCGAACGCTCGCCTGTCGTAATTCTGGGTCGTAATATATTCCACCGTCTGAAAGCCTGTGAGGATGTTTTTCACATTTCCGACCTGCACGTTTCCGCAGACGGCGTCGACCGACGGGTCTTCAAAAGGAAGCGCCAGATATCCGAGCGTATCTGGAAGTACGATCGTGTCTGCGTCGATAGTTACGATATAATCGGCTTTCGCTTCTGTAAACCCCAGGTTTAACGCGGAGAACTTCCCGCCGTTTGTTTTAATAATCTGGCGAACGTTCGGATATTTTTGAACGAACCCGTCGACAATCTCACCTGTTTTATCGGTGCTGCCGTCATTGATAACGATAACTTCAAAATTCTTATAGCTGCTTTTAAGCACGGTGCCGATAGTTTTAGCTATGACCCCTTCCTCGTTGTATGCCGGGATCAAAACGGAAATAAACGGCTGAAAATCGGTCAGCGTCTGATATTTCATGCTGTTTTTATGCGATTTGAGTACAAAAAATCCCAGAAACATAATACGGAAAATAGATATGACTGTCGTAATAAAAAACAAAATAACTATAAGGTCCCATCCGTAAACAAGGACGAAAGTGGTAATTTTATCTGCAAACACAAGGACGGATTCTCTGAAACTGATTTCCGGCATAAGGGCGTCTTTCGGCACTCCCAAAAGATCGTTTACGCTTACGAACCGGTACCCCTTAGACCGCAAGAGCGGAATAAGTTTTTTAAGCGCCGCGACCGTCTGATCGCGGTTTCCCCCGGCGTCGTGCATGACTATAATGTTGGAACCGCTGTCCTTAAGCTGGGTTATTATATTATTAACGATTTTATCGACGCCGGGTTTTAGGTAATCCTCGGAATCGACGTCCGCGCAGACGGAAACATAACCTTTTTCCCCCGCCAGCCGTAGCGGAACGAGCTCGTTTGTTGAGCCGGGCGTCGAATTTGTGTCATACGGCGACCGGAAAAGCGTCGAGTCCCTTCCCGTAACCGCCTGAATCAGGCGCTGAGTAGCGTTAAGCTCTAGTCCCAGCCTCGCCGGCGTGATTTCCGCCATATTGGGATGGTAATAAGTATGGTTTCCGATAAGGTTTCCTTCCCCGGTTTCTCTTTTCAGCAAATAAGGGTATTTTTGGGCTTGCTGTCCCACGACGAAGAACGTTGCGTTCACGCCGTACTTTTTCAGCACGTCCAGCACCTGAGGCGTGTAGACGGGATCCGGGCCGTCGTCAAAGGTAAGCGCTACCTGATTGTCGCTTCTGTGCCCGAATTTCTCAACGGTATAGCTTTTAGGCAGCTTATCATAGTCCGCGTATTCGATCGTGCCGCCGTTTGTCAAAAGCTTTCTGAAACCGCTTTCGGGAGACGTCGTCACCTTCAGTATTTCGCCATGCCCCTCGAAATCGACAGTATTCAGCATATCCGTTTTTGAAAGGATCGAAGGGTTTACCTTGCTTAAATTCCGCCCGTAAAAACCCCACACTGACGGATCTTCAAGCCCGAGGCGCCACAAAGCGATGCCTTTTACGCCGATTTTCTCCATTTCCTTTTGCTCGTTCCACATGGATACTCCGTCTAAAAGCCATACCTCGTGGCGTTGTTTTTTCTCGTCCAGATAGTCGAAGGTACTGTTTTGCGCGTCTTTATCCGTCTGAATATCGGCGCCGACGTCATTCGCAAGCAGCATTGTTTCGTCGAAGCTCAGGGCGTCGGCCGGCTTGCCCGAATCGGTGTTCCAGTCGTAGGCGTATTGACCGGACGCAACGATTATTTTCCTTTTGGGTATACGCTCCGAAACGGTTTCCACCCCGTCGTCGAACCAGCTGCTGTCGGCGATCGGCCCCGCGCTCCCGCTTTCAAAATTCTCGTCGTATGCCATAACGAAAACCAGATCGGCCACTTTGCCGATCTCCTCGTAATCAAAGCTCTGATCGTTCACCGGAACGTCAACCGTCAGATACATGTTGTTTCTGTGAAGCATGTCGGACAGCTCGTCCAAAAAATCCAGATAATGCCCGCAGTTCTGATCTGAAATGTTTTCAATATCTATATTTATAGCTCTCAGATCGTATTTTTTCAGGGTGCTTAAAATTAGCGCCTCAAGGGCCGCCCTGTTTTCCTCATCGTTTATAAGATCGATAAATTCCTGCCCGAACCATTTCCCGTTTCCGTCCGTATTGGATATTCGGGGTATGATCATAACATGATTTTTTTTAAGCATAAATTGAATATCGCTTCTGACGGTTTCGTTGATTTCCGTTTTTCCCTCGACAAACGAAAAATAGTCCGGGATCGCGACGTCTATATTGCCGATATGCTGTTTTAAGTCATTGACGCTGTTGTCGTCGTTGGAATTGACAAAAGCGCATCTCAACAAACCGCTGCCGTTATTTAAGGCGGCCGGGTACGAATGGTATCTGCTTTTGTTTCTGTGATGCCACGGACGTAAACGGTTAGTCTGCGTATTTCCGGACGGTGTGTTGGCGGGCCCGGCGGATTTTTGGATTTTTTTGATGGTTTGCGTAATATAAAATCCTTTTGACATCGTCAGCTTGGAAACGCCGGGTATCCGAATGCTTGTATATATGCTGTAAACCGTTGTATAGATAAGCGCTGTCCCTATAAATATAAGGATGATAAAAACAATTACCGTAATCGTCCAGCGTTTTTTACTGTTTGTCTCGAATATCAAGGTTATCATCTCGCATGATTTTAGTGTACTCATTATATCATTCGTGCCGGCTAAGTAAACCGGGTAACTGTCTGCAAATTTAACAATACTGAGGCAGTTTTTTCGGTTTTTTTCTTGCATATTATAAAGCCCGTTTTACCGCGCTCAAAAAACAGCAAAAGCGCCGGAAACTAACGATTCCGGCGCCTATATCAAAGTGTATTTCTATATTTTCAAAACTCTATTTGCCCGCGTTGATAATCTCTTTCGCCATACCTGAGAAGTCGTCCTGCGTAAGGTCGCTGTCGAAAGCCATCAGTATATAGCTGAGCCCGCCGTCCGTCCAGCTTGCCGACTGTATAACTTTGTTTTCGACTTCGGATGAGCCGTAAGAAAACACAAGCTCCCCACTCTGCTCGGCTTTTTTGTCCTCGTCCGTCATTTTGTAGTCCGGCGGGACTAACTTATATTTCTGCGACAGATAAGATAAAGTGACGCCGCCGCAATCGACTGCCTTGGCATTCTTGTCGGTTACTTCTCCCGGGATAACCTTGTTGACCGCCAAGCTCACCTTTTTGCCTTTTAACGCGTAATCGTAATCGATGGTTTTATAGTTGCCGGTCTTGTTTCCGTCCTCGTCGATAGCCGACGTTTCTCCTACTGTCGCTTTGTCAAAAGCATATCCGTTTGAAAATGTCTCGACGGCGGCGGGAACGAAGCCCAGCCTGTTTTGGAGCTCCTTTTCCGTCGGAAACGCTGTAAAAGACGGCTGCGAAGACGAGTGCGTAACCAAACTCGCGAGATGGCCCGACGCGAAAACCGTGATTGTTCCGAGGCATATAACGGCGGCTAAAATCGCCGCGCTTTTAATAGTAAACCGTTTTTTCATAGTAAAGCTCTCCTTTTTTGTTTTGATTGCGTTGCGGACTTTGAGGCCGAGCATTTCAGATGCTTCCACTTGCTCCGAACGTTCCGTGAGCGTTTCTTTTATGGTTTCGTCAAACAACTTTGCACGCTGCATCCGCATCCTTCTCCTTTTCCGTACTATAGAAAATTTCAAGCCTTGATTTTAGTCTTTTTCTCGCCGTAAACAGTCTTGACTTAACGGTACCTTCGAGACAGCCCGTCGCTTTCGCGATTTCCTTGGTTGAAAGTCCGTTAAAGTAATACAAAACGATAACGGTTTTGAGCTTCTTTTCAAGCAGTCCGATCTCGGCGTAAAGCCGTCTGTTTTCTTCAAACGTGAAATACTGCCTTGCGGTAAGCTCCAGCCCCGCCTGCCCCGCTTTTTCAAAGATATTTTCCGCAGGCGTTTCGCGTCCGGCCTCACGCCCGTATTTCCAAGCGGTTCTGGTAAGGATCCTTAAAAACCACGCTCGGAACCCGGCCGGATTTTTGAGCTTTCCGATGTGCTTGTAGCACTTGATAAACGCTTCCTGGGCAATATCCTCGCATATCGACTTTTTGCCGGTTATAAGGTAAGCCGTCCTGACAGCTTCGTTTTTATATTTATCGAATATCTGCTCAAACGCGTCGTCATTCCCCTGCCTGATAAGTAAAACCAATTCTGAATCTTCTATCCCGCATTCTCCTTTCCGGGAAATTAGGTGCACCTGTATATAAGAGCCTTTAATAATCGAAACGGTTCAAAAAAAATACAGCGAGCGGTTAATCCGCCCGCCGCTTTCAATCCTGATCCTGAAGCAGATGCTTAAGTATTTTCCGCGGATTGTTCAGGAATTCCCTCGTTAAAACGTAATGTTCGGTTTCCTCGTATGGGGTAAGCCTGATATCGTCTTCGCTCAATACGAATATATCGGCGTCCGGATAGGCGAGAAGGATCGGCGAGTGCGTGGCTATAATGAACTGCGAACGCTTTTTAACTAGGTTCCCGATCTGAGAAAGCAGGGTAAACTGTCCCGACGGCGATAAAGCCGCTTCCGGCTCGTCCAGTATATACAAACCGTTTCCCCCGAACCTGTTAAGTATAAGAGCTAGGAAGCTTTCCCCGTGAGACTGTTCGTGCAGCGATTTCCCGCCGTAGCTGTATTTGATCGGAGGCGAAAAAGCCGGTATGCCGTCAAGCTCCTCGATATAGCTCGCCGCGTTGTAAAAGCTCTCGGCCCTCAGGAAGAAACCGTCGGACGGGCTTCTCGCGCCCTTCCATAAGCGCAGGCTGTCGCAAAGCGGCGAATGCGATCTATAAGTCGAAAAGTTGAAATTCCAGCCTCCGCCTTCCGGATTAAAGCCGTAGGCCGCCGCGATCGCTTCAAGAAGCGTTGATTTGCCCGTGCCGTTTTCGCCCGCGAAGAAGGTAACGTCCCTGTTGAGCGTAATGCCCCGCATTCTGATCAGATTTTTAATGACGGGCAGGCTGTAAACATATGAAGAGTTCTCGTCAAAGCTCCCGCTCAGGAAGATTTTCTGAATGTATTCGCCGGTCACTGAATCACCGCCTTAAAAGCAATTATACCATATCCTGTCTTAAGGATACGGTATAAATTTCATCGTCTTTAGTCAAACTCTATTTCATGCTTTAATATCTCCTCGATTTTAGACTGGATTTTATCGAGGTCGAGCTGCGCCTCTTTTTTAATGCTTTTTCTGAGCATCGGCCCGATATTCTGAAGGTCGTCGTTAATATCCTGCAAAAGCTCCATCGCGGCCGTCGCTTCCATAACCTCCCTCGGCGTTTCGATCATGTTGGCCAAAATAGTGTTTTCGGTGCGCGAGGCGATTATAGGCTTTTCGATCTGATCCACAAAGACCCTGGTTCTTCTTCCGGGGCCGCGGTCGTCCTCAATGGGCTCAAGCGCAATAATCCTGTCCGACCGCGCAAATTTTCCGAGCCCCAAAGGTATGATATTGTTTGTTTTTACTTCCATCCGATCATTCCAATTAATTTATTGGAATTATTATTGTACCGTCCGCAGGATTTTATAAATCCTCCGGCTCAGGCAAGATTTTATAATTTTCCCGTGAAAACTGGGAATAATTATTAAAAAACAGGCAAAGGTGCTTTTATGGGGAACACTATCAGAAACGACGCTTTAGTAAAGGT
>JAUZPW010000082.1 GCA_030705725.1 Bacillota bacterium | reverse complement strand
ATAATTAATACTTTTAATATAATAACAAAAAGATATGAAATGTCAATATCAGTCCCTTTTGCGCCTTAATATCGCCATCGGCTCCGTTTTTCTTGGGAGCCTCAGCATTATTTTCATTTGCGGATGGGGCGCGCTCCGGATCGGGTTTCGGTTCTCGTCATAAAGCTCCGAAACTAAAACCTCAGCCGCCGGAACGCCAGGCTCGAGAAGCTCAAGAGTATCCCCAACAAAAAACCGGTTTTTCTGGGTGCATAGGGCCAGATTTTCGTCATTGCATTCGTCCACGACTGCCGCAACATCCCATTCCCTTATCGGGTCGGGACTTTCGTAATATTCGCCGGGGCCGGAACCGTCAAAGTAAAAGCCTGTGCCGTAAGCCCGGTGGCTCACCTTATTCACTTCATTAAAAAGCTCGTCCGGCAGGCTTTTTTGAGGGTCGCTCTTATATAAATCGATTGCCCTTCGGTAAGCGTTTGTAACGGCCGCGACATAATACGCTGTCTTGACCCGCCCTTCTATCTTAAAGCTGTCTATCCCAGCTCTTAAAAGCTCCGGGATGTGCCTAATCATGCAAAGATCCCTGGAATTAAAGATAAAAGTACCCGAATCATCCTCAAAAACGGGCATATATTTGCCGGGCCGCAGCTCTTCGGAAAGTCTGTACTTCCAGCGACAGGCCTGAGCGCAGTCTCCCCTGTTCGGGTCGCGGTACGCCATATACTGCGACAAAAGGCACCTTCCCGAATAAGAAACGCACATTGCCCCGTGCACGAACGCTTCAAGGCTCAGCTCCTTCGGTGTTTTCGCACGGATCTCACCGATTTCCGAAAGGGTTAGCTCTCTCGCCAGCACGACGCGCTCCGCTCCCAAGGAATGCCACATGCGGGCGCTTTCAAAATTAACGACGGACGCCTGGGTGCTTGTGTGCACCGGGATTTCCGGCGCGTATTTTTTACAAAGCGACAAAACACCCAAGTCGGATAAAATGACGCCGTCCGCCTTTAGCTCCGCGATTTGCTCCAGAAATTCCGGTAGCCCTTCTATTTCGCCGTTTCTGGGCAGCGTATTAACGGTTATATAAACTTTGACTCCTCTGCCGTGCGCATACTTAACGGCTGCGGCAAGCTCACCGTCTGCGAAATTCGCCGACGCTCTTCGCATGCCGAAGGCCTTACCTGCGAGATAGACCGCGTCCGCGCCATAATGCGCGGCAAATCTCAGTTTTTCGAAATCGCCCGCGGGGGACAGAAGCTCCGGAGACAATGGTCGTTTATCCATTTGTTTTAAGCGCCTCGGCTGCTTTTACAGCTTTATTGTGCTCCTGAAGCGTTTTTGAGAATATATGGCTTCCGTCGGGCTTTGCGACATAGAAATAATATCCGGAGCGTTCGGGGTTAAGCGCCGCCAGTATGCTTTCAATGCCTGGATTTGCTATCGGTCCCGGAGGCAGCCCCTTGTGCGTATAAGTGTTATACGGACTGTCGATTTTAAGATCGGCGTCGGTCAGCTCTTCCTTCTGCCCGACAACGTAGACGATTGCCGCATCGATCTGTAAAAACGGATATTTATTAGATTTAAGACGGTTGTAGATTACCCCGGAAATTTTCTCACGTTCTGAGTCAAGCTTCGCTTCCTTTTCAACAAGCGACGCTATGGTGATAATCTCCTGCAGAGTTCTTCCGCGCTCTTTAGCTAACGAACGCATATTCGCCGTTATCTTTTTATCGAAATTGCCCAACATCTTCTTTATGACGTTATCGACATCGTCGTTAATGTAAAACTCGTAGGTGTCCGGGAATAAATAGCCTTCAAGCCTGTAATCGGTGTTCGGCAGACTCTTGACGAAATCAAAATTATAATCGTGAGTCTTGACGCTTTCGAGAAAATCCTCTTTAGAGCAGACCAGCTTATCGTTCAAGAGCTGTGCTACCTGCATTACGGTATACCCTTCCGGTATAGTCACGCCAACCGTTTGCCTGTATGTCGACACCCTCTGCAAAGTAGACAGTATCGTATGGTAATCCATGTTTGAGTTAAGCTCATATTTACCGGATTTTAATTTTTTATGCTTTCCGGCAGAAGCCGCAAAGCGGTCGAAAAGCAGCGCGTAATTAATTACGCCGTCTTTTTTCAGAATTCTCGATACCTGCCATCTCGAGGCGTTTTCGGGTATGTCTACAACGACTGCCTTATCTTCCTTGACAAATGCAAACATGTCGTTTGCCGACACAATGATTATACCCGATAAAATAAGCGAGATTCCAAGCACAACAAAAAGGTAAATTACAACGGACGCGTTGCTGAAGCTTGATTTGCGTTTTTTGTGTTTATGGCCCTGGGACGGCCTTTCAGGCCTGTCGCCGAAATCAAAATCAATATGGAAATCATCTTTATTGCTCATTTTAGTGATCAATCCTTTCGCATGGCTTGTGACAGCTGCGGAGCCATAACGGTATTTCTTGCTTGCCGCATTAGCAATATGGCGCACGGCAGCATTTAATGAATATGACTTAAGCTATACTCAGGCTCACCCGTTAGTTTGTCCTTTTTCGGAGCGTTATAATTTTCGCTTTGCTGTGTCAACAAAAGCCTCTACAACATAGTATGTTCCAGAAAGCGAAAAAGGTGGTGAAACGAATGGCTGGTTTCGGTGGATTTGGTGGAGATGATTGTTCCTGCCTCTGGTGGATCCTGATTATTGTCCTCATATTCATAATCTTCTGCTGCTGCTGCAACGACTAAGAAGCAAACAGCTTAAGAAAAATCCTGGAAATGAATAGCAACATAAAAAGCAAAAATCCCGGAGACAAAATTGTTTCAAAGAGGCTTGCCGGAGTATTCCGGCTGCCTTTTTGAAATTTTTTTACAGTCCCCTTGCGGGTAAGCTTTTCAAGCGAGTTAAGCGCAATGTATGCAAAAATAAGCAGGCAAAACAGATTAAGCACCATAAAATAGGGCCAGAGCCCGAACGCCGTGTACTTCTGCATCAGAGAATTCATAATAAGCGAATAAAGGTTATTGAGCCCATGCGCGATGACGGCAGGCCATATTGAGTCCAGCGTATATGTAAGATAAGCGTAAAGCAAGCCTGCGGCAAACGGGCCGAAAAAGTTATAGGCCGATACATGGATCAAAGCAAAGGACAGCGCGGACATCAAAATAGCCGTCCCGGTTCCAAGGTGTTCGTAGGATGAAAAAAACGCGCCCCGCATATAAAGCTCCTCGGAGAGCGCGGGAACTAAGGCAACCGAAATCACGGCAAACAAAACTCCGCCCGAGGCGGCGGGCATTTCCGATGTCACACCCGCGCCGGGAAATGAGCCTATCGCAAAAGAAACAAAAAAATTAAGCAGCACGGACAGAAACGAAATGGCGAAGGATGATTTTATCACAAATCCCAGCGATTTTCTATTAAAAGGCTTAAGCCTAAGCTTTACGGGCTCCCCGTCGGGAACAAGAATTAAGAGCGCGGTAGGGATCAAAAACGATAAAAGCTCAATAAAAATAATAAGCGAGTATTCGTTTTGCGATACGCTTCCCAAAAGCCGGTAAGCGCCGTTAAAGAAAAGGAAAACCAGTGCAAGCGATATTCCGGCCAGAGTTGTGCGCTTAAGCTTCATTTATGTAAAAAACCTCCCCGTCCGATAAAACGCAGTCCATTCTTATATCGTGAGGTTCTGCCTGTATTTCGTCAAGAAGGGCAAATTTCCGGCAGAACGCAACCTTGTAAAATTCTGAATTTTTAAGAAAACGGTCGTAGAAGCCCGCGCCTCTGCCGAGTCGGCAGCCGGTTTTTGTGCAGGCCACACAGGGTACTATGCATAAGTCTATTTCTTTCTTCTGGATTTCTATGCATTTTACGCCGGGTTCCGGGATACCGAATCTACCCTGATACAGTTCGTCAAGAGTTTTTATTTCGAGCATCGCCAAACTAAAACCGCTTTTTATTTTGGGAAGGCAGAGTCTTTTTCCGTCCTTTAATACCCGCCTCATTACGCTGTTTGTGTCCACTTCCGGGCTAACAGACGCATAGCAGCAAACTGTTTCAGCCTTTATATAGGCGTCAAGCTTAAAAAAAGAATCTGAAACTTTCACGGACTCAAGAAGTCTCTCGCTATCAGGCGATTTTTCGGCCTCAAGTTTCAATAAACGGCGAAGCTCGGTTTTATTCCCCTTAAACTCAGTCAAAAAGCATCGCCTTTCTAAGCGAATCTGACTGCTTTTTACCAGAAAGCACCGAAACAAGTTCGAATGCGAAGTCTGTGGCGCAGCCCGCGGCGCGAGCCGTCACTACAGTGCCGTCGCAGACCACTTTTTCATCGGAAATCAAAGCTCCGGTAAGCTCTTTTTCGTATCCCGGGTAGCAAACCGCCTTTTTCCCGTTAAGGATGCCGAGTTTTCCAAGAATATACGGAGCCGCGCATATGGCGGCAAGATATTTTCCTTCCCTGTGGGCGCTTTTAATAATGTCAAGGATCTTTTCGTTATCGTACAGATTATCCGCACCCGGCTGACCGCCCGGCAATATAATCATTTCAAGGTCGTCGGGGTTTATTTCCCCGATCCCGATATCGGCGGCGACCTGCACCTTCCGGCTGCTCAGTACCGTTAGTTTTTCGCCTGCCGAAACAGTTTTGACCTTTATATTCGCACGCCTTAAAATGTCTACGGGTGCCAGCGCCTCAAGTTCTTCAAAACCATCTGCCAAAAAAAGATAAACCATTTTACTTTCCTCCGTCAGTTAAACAAAAGGTTCATGTAAGCGTTATCAAAGTCCGCGGTAATCCCCGACCATGGAGCCAATCTCGCACAGGCAAACCTTTCGCACGTACCGCCGCTTTCGGTGGGCATCGAGAACTTAACGTCCCTGCAGCTTACATAACCGCAGATTCTGCCGCACACCTCGTCTATAGGAAATCCGTCTTTTACAAGCAGTTCCTGAATTATTAAAGCGCAGTCGCTTACATATCCGAAAGCTGTTGCGATAACCTGATTTTTATCTGTAACGCAAAGGGCCGCACCGCCGTTTTTGGCATATGAATCTAAAATAAGGCCCGCGTCCTTCTCGGTTCTTACGACATGCGCGCGCTTCTCCATCTTTTGATCATAAAGTGCAAGAAACGCTTTAATGTCATGTATATTAAAAGGTCTTACGGTAAATTCCCCATACGATCTATTTACTTTCATACGCTCTGTTTGCAGCGAAAAAACGCTTTCGTAAGAGAACTTTTTATAAAAATCAAAAAGCCATTCCTGCTGAGGAATCAAAACGGAAATAGGCCTGTTGTTTTTTTCATCCTCGGCGAAGGATAAATTCAGAAGCTTTTCCATCAGCCTCTGCCGTCTGTATCGCGGCATCGTACATGCTCCGTAAATATAAGTAGCTTTACACCTGCTGCCGTTTATTAAAATATCGGTGGGAAGCATCTGAAGCATCGACGCGATACGGTTTTCCTCGCAGCAAACGAGTGTATTTTCCGCTTTCCAGACGTTTTCGAAAAACCATATTCCATAGCCTATATCGCCGGGAAAACATGTATTCCAGACATGTTTTATTTCCGGCAAATCCGATTTAACGGAGTATCTGGTATTCATTTCGTGGGCACCGCCTTGTATTTCATAAGCAGGAACTCGGGGTTATAAGAGAGCTTTGCTTTTCTCAGTCCCTCGAGCCCCATGTCTTCTTCCCTGTTAACGAAAGAAATATTCCCGTAATAACGGTTTGCAAAAAAGTAATTTATAACCTGGTAAGCACCGTCGATCGTGTGATCGGCCTTCTCAATCTGTACAACGATCGTGTCTTCCGACATCTGAGAACCGAAGGAGTAAGCGATGATCTTGTTGTCAAGCAGCAGCACGCCGGTTAAAAGCGACAGCTCTTCTTTGTTTTTAAGCCCTGCAATAACGGCGCATTTTTCCCCCATAAGCCCTATGTCTTCGACGCACCCGTTCTCTGCGCACCACTTTTTATGGAACTCCAAAACGTCGTTCATATTGCTGTCATCGATTTCACAGAATGAAAACCGTCCCTCGTATTCCTTCTGAAAACGGTTTATAAAATTGCGTTTGGAATGCAGCTTTTTGCCGGCAAGGGTCATCAGGTCTTTTGCGCTGTAAACGTAATCTGCTTTATCCCGCATTTCATAAAAAGTAAATTCCCCGGGAATTGCAGTTTCGATTTCGGCCTTCATTTCCGCAGATATACCGTAAACCGCTTTTTTTGAACCGGTTTCCTCTATATGTTCCATAAGAATAGAAATACCGTGTTTAAGATTGCCGAAGCCGACCGGCGCCAGATAATGAGGTTCTTTCATTCTGGCTCCCCACTTTATAAAAAGGAAATCATCCTGCATGCAGATTTCTGTTCCGAAATACTGCGACCAGATGTAAAGATCGGTGAAGCAGTGCTCGCACATTCTTGTATTTCTGGCTATTAAATATCGCTCGGTCTCTTTCCTGTCGTTTATTGAGATCGGCTTAAACTGAAGCATTTTTATTATTGCCTCCCAGCAGCTGTTTCGCCAAAATAAATATTTCGTTTTGTATATCGTCTATTGAGCGTATTTTCCCGTTT
>JAUZPW010000081.1 GCA_030705725.1 Bacillota bacterium | reverse complement strand
CAAGTATTATTATACCGGCGTTACTATATCGGACTTTTAATGGTGTGAAATGAATAAAAACGAATTCTATTACGATCTACCTCAGGAGCTTATCGCGCAGACGCCGCTAGAGAGGCGTGACGGCTCGAGGCTTCTGGCGCTAAACAGGAAAACGGGCGAAATCAGGCACCGCATGTTTTACGACCTTCCGGGGTTTATTAATCCTGGCGACTGCCTCGTGCTGAATAATTCCCGGGTGCTTCCCGCAAGGCTTATGGGTTCTAGGAAAAACGGGACGGGCGCTATTGAGACGCTGCTTTTGAGGGATCTGGGCGGGGATGTCTGGGAATGCCTTACGAAGCCTGGAAGGAAAACACCTGTCGGAACGAAGCTTATCTACGGCGAAGGGCTTTTATCCGGAGAGGTTGAGCGCTCGCTTCCGGACGGCAACAAGTTTATCAGGTTTTCGTATGAGGGTGTGTTCCTGGAGGTTTTGTCGAAGCTGGGCGAAATGCCGCTGCCGCCTTATATAAAGGAAAAGCTCAGTGACCCGGAACGGTACCAGACGGTATATTCCAAGGAACCGGGAAGCGCCGCGGCGCCCACCGCGGGACTTCATTTTACGAAAGAAATGCTTTGTGGTCTTGAAAAAAACAGTGTAAAGCTCGCATACTTAACACTTCATGTGGGACTTGGGACTTTCCGCCCTGTTAAAGAGGAGCGGATTGAAGAACACCTGATGCACTCGGAGTTTTACATTATTGACGAAAAAACAGCCGAAACAATTAACAGGACAAAAAAAAGCGGGGGAAGAATAATATGCGTCGGGACTACCGCGTGCCGGACCGTCGAGACGGCGGCTGACGACGAGGGGTATATCCGGCCTTCCTCGGGCTGGACGGATATTTTTATTTATCCCGGCTACCGTTTCAAGGCGATGGACGCGTTGATCACGAATTTTCATTTGCCTGAAAGTACTCTCATTATGCTCGTTTCGGCTTTTGCAGGGCGTGAAAACGTGCTAGGCGCGTATAATCAGGCGGTAAAAGAAAAATACAGGTTTTTCAGCTTTGGGGACGCGATGTTCCTTTATTAAAAACAGGGAGTTATTAAATGTTCACTCTTATAAAACGGCAGGGAAAAGCACGGCGCGGAAGGTTTTCGACAAAGCACGGGGTCGTGGAGACTCCCGTTTTTATGAATGTGGCGACACAGGCTGCCATAAAAGGCGGGCTGGGTGCCTTTGACCTTCGCGACGTCGGCTGCCAGGTGGCGCTGTCGAACACTTATCATCTTATGCTGCGTCCGGGCGGAGATATTATTAAAAAACTCGGCGGACTTCACAGGTTCATGAGCTGGGATGGCCCGATTCTGACCGACAGCGGCGGATTTCAGGTTTTTTCTCTGGATTCGCTGAGAAAGGTAACGGATGAGGGCGTACATTTCCAGTCGCATATTGACGGGCGCAGGATATTTATGGGCCCTGAGGAGAGCATGGAGGTTCAGTCTTGCATCGGTTCGGATATTGCGATGGCCTTTGACGAATGCGTGGCTAACCCCGCGGAGTATAACTACGCCAAAGATGCCTGCCGAAGAACCGAAAACTGGCTTATACGCTCAAACAAAGCGCTTGAGCGGTTCAATTCGGAACCGGGGGCCGTAAACCCCGACCAGATGCTCTTCGGGATAAACCAGGGCGGAACATACGCGGATCTCAGGAAGGAAAATATGAAAAGGATAAGAGAGCTTAATCTTCCGGGGTATGCGATCGGCGGGCTTGCAGTCGGCGAAGAGGCTTCCGTTATGTACGAAATGATATCAGTCGTCGAGGAGGAAATGCCGCAGGACAGGCCCAGATATTTAATGGGCGTAGGCACGCCCGGCAATATCATCGAGGCAGTAGGAATGGGCGTGGATTTCTTCGACTGCGTGCTTCCAGCGCGAAACGCGAGGCATGGGCATCTTTTCACGAAAAACGGCGTAATAAATATAAAAAACGCGAAATACGAAAGCTCCGGTGAGCCCGTTGACGAGGATTGCCCTTGCTTTACATGCAAAAACTACTCAAGAGCATATCTGAGGCATCTTTTCAAGGCCGAAGAGGTTCTCGCGCTCAGACTCGCGGTAATCCACAACCTTTCGTTCTACAACCGGCTTATGGGGAATATACGCGCGGCTATCGATAATGACGAATTTGACGCTTTTAGATCGAAATGGGGAGAAGTGCTGGACAGGAGAATATAACTTACAAAAAGCTTGTAAAATAAATTATTTTCCATTATAATTGTGCTAATTATATTAGGAGGTAGCAACATGTCACCTGATTATATCTCAACTATAGCGATGCTGGCGGTCGTGTTCGGGGCTATGTATTTCTTTATGATAAGGCCTCAGAAAAAAAAGGAAAGAGCCGAGCTTCTTATGCGCAATTCCATCGAGGTCGGCGATAAGATCATAACCATCGGCGGAATTATAGGAAAAGTGGTTTCCGTTAAGGATGACGAAACTTTTGTGCTTGAAACAGGCAACGATAAAACCAAGATAAAATTCAATAAATGGGCAATCCGTTCGCGCGAAGCTGCGGCTGACGGCGAATAGTTAAATAAACAGGCTAACTTGTCATTTTTTTTATGTTTCCCTCATAGGATTACCTTGAAATAATCCTAAAGGGGGCATTTTAATGACAAAACCTGATATGAGTTGCAAACCCGGCACGCCCTATTTTATGACAATCCTTCTCTGCGCTTTTTACGGACTCATTGTTTCGGTTTTAACGCTCTTGATTCTGTGTTTTTTGGTAAACGCGGAGATTATTGCGGAAAACCTCGTTTTTCCGATGGCGGCCGGAATGGCGGGGCTGGGAGCTTTGACTGCTTCTATGTGCGCATCTTCAAAGCTTAGGAGTAAACGTCTTATGACGGGTATGCTGGCCGGGATTCTATTCTATGTGATGCTTTTATTCATCAGCATGCTTTCCCCGGCGGGAGCGCCGAATATGAAAAGCGCTCTGGTGGTTATGATCACCGTTCTTATTGGGAGCTTTCTCGGTATCGCGCTTAGCGGTAATGTGAAAAAAAGAAGATAAAATTAGAGTATAAAAGCGAGGTAGTCAAAATGAAACATTTAACAAAATTATGCAGCGCAACGCTTAAGAAAAGCGCCGAAAAGGGAGGCTGCGGCGAGTGCCAGACATCGTGCCAGTCCGCCTGTAAAACCTCCTGCACAGTCGCAAACCAGAAGTGCGAAAATAAAAAATAAGATGCAATAGGGGAGGGCAAAAGCCTTCCTTTTGCTTTAATCACGAAAAAAAGGAATTTTGAAATGGTTCATCAGTTTTGCTTTAAGGGTATCAATATTATCGTCGACACTGAAAGCGGCGCGGTGCATATAGCGGACGAGATCACTTATGATCTTTGCGAAATTCTTACGCCGCCGCTTTTTGAAGCCTGCCCGGAGCACGCTTACAAAGCGCTTTCTGAAAAATACGGCAGGTACGAAGTAACGGACGCATACGGCGAGCTTTATTCGCTCTACAAAGCGGGCGAATTGTTTTCGGAGGAGTATAAAGGGCCTGACTCAAAAATCCCGTTAACGGGCGCTCCGATCAAGGCTTTATGCCTTCACGTTTCTCACGACTGCAACATGAGGTGCGGTTATTGCTTCGCAAAAACCGGGGATTTCGGCACGGGGCGGAACATCATGGATTTTGAAACCGCCAAAAGGGCCATCGATTTTGTGATTGAACGTTCAGGAAAGCGGAGAAATATAGAAATCGACTTTTTCGGAGGAGAGCCGCTTATGGCTTTCGACACGGTCAAAAAAACCGTAGAATACGCTAGGGGTTTCGAAAAGAAATGCGATAAGGTCTTTCGTTTTACGATAACGACGAACGGTCTTTTACTTGACGAGGAGAACACGGATTATATCAACAGAGAGATGTCAAACGTGGTTCTTTCCCTGGACGGACGCAGGGAGATAAACGATAAAATCCGCAAAACGGTAAACGGGGAAGGAACCTTCGACGCCATCGTTCCGAAAATGCAGCGCCTTGTAAAGCTTCGGAACAAGAATAAGGACCATTACATACGCGGTACGTTCACAAAAGAAAACGTCGATTTCTGTTCGGATATTGAGGAAATGCTTTCACTCGGCTTCCGCAACCTTTCAATGGAGCCCGTCGTTTTGAAAGGCAAGGGGCCTTACCCGTTAAGCGAGGCAGAGCTGCCCCGTATTTACGAAGAATACGAAAGGCTCTGCGATCTCCTGCTCAGCAAGGAAAATACCGACCAGGAATTTCTGTTCTTCCATTTCATGATCGACCTGGATCAGGGTCCCTGCATACTCAAGCGCATGCGCGGCTGCGGAGCGGGGTTTGAATACGTCGCTGTTACTCCGGAAGGGGATATATACCCCTGCCATCAATTTGTCGGCCATCAGGAATATAAGCTCGGAAATCTGTATCAGAATACATTCGATTTTGCGCTCTCTGATACATTTGCGGGTATAAATCTTAAAACCAGAAGCGGCTGCAGCGAGTGCTGGGCGAAGTATTATTGCGGAGGCGGCTGCTCGGCTTCAAATTTAACCGTGAACGGCGATACGGCGAAACCGTATGAGCTGGGATGCAAGCTTGAAAGAAAACGCGTGGAATGCGCGATCTACTTAAAAGCGCGGCGAATGATGGGCTAAGGCAGCGCCATTATTTAACCGGAATATTCATTACGGGGCGGTTTTTTATGAACCCGCTCCGTATTTTTTCACCGTGCCGCATATATATTCAGTCAATGCATAAGCCTGTTTTTTAATATTTGGAGTGATACCAAATACAGGTTTACATAAAATAGTTTACATAATTTTTGTGCTAAATAGACAAAAGTGACAATTTGGTAAAATAATTCTTGAACGATTATAAGCAATGTATTATATTTATAATATTCCCATAAACGGTCATAGAACAGACAAGTCCGTCATATCCTTTTTTTGGGGGAGGATGACGGAATGAAAAAGAAGTTTTATGGCTTCAGGAAATGGGAGCAGCCTTACGGCGGAACAATTGTTTTCGTTATGTCGGCGTTTTTTTTGTTCGGCGCGATTCTTGGAAGCTTTATTTCCACCGCTGTATTAAAAGAAGGCGGCGGAATGCTGTATGAAAAGCTGACAGGCTATTTGCTTCGGTATGCCGGAGAATATTTAAGACCGACTTTTTTCAGCTCTTTTATTTCGAACTTCAGGCTTCCTCTTTTAATTTTTATTTTTTCGTTAACAGGCTACGGAGTGTTTCTGATACCCGTCTCGTTAATGCTCCGGGGGCTTATGTTATCTGCTGTGGTTACGGGTTTTATCAGGCTTTACGGAATCAACGGCGCTTTTTTGTCTTTGGCCGCTTTCGGTATTCAGAATGTTTTAGCCATACCGGCCCTTATTATTCTGTCTACCCAAGCTTATTCCTTTGCCGGAGTACACTACGATAAAATCAGAAGCGTAGGACGGCGCGCGCTTGAAGCTTTGCCCGCCGAAGAATATCTTAAGCTTTGCGGCGTGTTGTCCGTCGTGTTGTTTTTTTGCGTTTTTACAGAACTTTTTATTTCACCGGTTTTAATAACTTATATACATAATTTTCTATGAAAGAAAATGGGAGTGTCCGTAATGCCGGATTATATTGATGAATTTTCAAGTTATCTGTCCACGGTTAAAAATTCGTCTGAGAACACAAAAGCGTCGTATTTAAGGGATATTCAGCATTACTGCGCTTTTCTCGGCCAGAAAAGAATACAAGATCCCAAAAACGCCGACCAGAAGATTATATCGGCGTACTTAATGGACCTTGCGTCAAAAGGCAAATCCGATTCGACCGTTATGCGGACAAAGGCTTCCATAAAATCTTTTTACAGCTTTCTTATGCAGTTCGGAATTGTTGAAATTAACCCGGTTACAAATATAAAAACGACCAAGACGGTGCAAAAGATGCCGCAGATCCTTACAAATGAAGAGGTCGACCTGCTTTTATCCCAGCCCGATACGACGGATTATAAAGGGATACGGGACAAAGCCATGCTTGAAATCCTTTACGCTACCGGAATTAGGGTGACTGAGCTTCTTGACTTGAATGTGGACGATCTTAACACCGAAATAGGGTTTATAAAATGTAAAAACAGCAGGGGAGAGAGGGTTATTCCGATCTATCCGTCGGCTATTGCGGCACTGCGCGCCTATCTGAAGCAGGCAAGGTCAATACTTTTGAGCGATATTGCGCAGCCGTCGCTTTTTGTAAATGTTAAGGGAGAACGCATGACAAGGCAGGGCTTTTTCAAGATAGTCAAATTCTATCAGGAAAAAGCCGGCATTAAGAAGCAGATTACGCCCCACACGCTGAGGCATTCTTTCGCGATGCATCTCCTGCAGAACGGGGCTGATGTTGAGTCCGTCAGGGAGATGATGGGTCACGCCGATATTTCGTCCACGCAGCTATACGTGCGAATAATAAAGCAGCAGATAAGCGACGTTTATTTAAGGTGCCATCCGCGCGCTCAGTAAACGTTATATTATTTTGTTGACTGTGTTAATTACCTGTGCTATACTCAGAACAAATTTCGGAAGGATAAAATGACATGACGAATAGCTGTAAAAAGTTAATAATCAGCTATTTTAGGCCCGTTTATTATTGCAAAACCGGGCTTTT
>JAUZPW010000080.1 GCA_030705725.1 Bacillota bacterium | reverse complement strand
CGCAAAAAAAGCCCCGGAACGATCTGATTTACAGGCGCTCCGGGGTTTTTATTTTTGGCTGCGGGACAAGGATTTGAACCCTGACGAACTGATCCAGAGTCAGTCGTGCTACCATTACACAATCCCGCAACATGCTCTTATTATTATAATTGCAGAAAGCGATTTGTCAAGAGTTTTAAGCCCGTCTTTTTTTACATTAATAAAAACTTTGACTTTTACCCTTATCTAAAATAGAATATTAATAATAAGTTTTTTTACATGAAAGGGCAAAATGTTATGCTTACTGAAGAACGTGTACTTGCAGTCCTGAAAGAAGCCGGGGTGCTTTTGGAGGGCCATTTCCTGCTTACGTCCGGGAGGCACTCGGACAGGTATCTGCAATGCGCCAAGATTTTTAGGAATACAAAATACTCGGAAGAGCTTTGCTCGGCGCTGGCGGATTATTTCAGAGATGAGAAAATCGACGTTGTTATCGGGCCGGCTATGGGCGCTATACAGATGGCTTACGAGGTCAGCCGCCATCTTGGCTGCGACAACTTCTTCGCGGAGCGCGAAAACGGCGTTATGACCCTCCGCCGCGGTTTTGCGGTTAACCCGGGACAGCGCGTTCTGATTGTCGAGGACGTAGTGACCACGGGCGGCTCCGTCAAAGAAGTGATAAACCTTGTTAAGGAGGCCGGCGGCGTGCTGGCCGGAGTGGGAGCTATAGTCGACCGCACCGGCGGCGAAATCGATTTCGGCGTTCCTTTCAAGGCGGTTATATCAATGAAAGTGCAGTCATATGAAGCCGACGAATGCCCGCTCTGCAGGGAGGGCAAAAGCATTGTAAAGCCCGGAAGCCGAAAAGTGAACTGAGGTATTTATGATGTCGGTACATTCTGGTCACAGAAAAAGGGTCAGAGAACGGTTTTTGAATGAAAGCCTCGACAGCTTTCCGCCGCACAACGTGCTTGAGCTGCTTTTGTTCTATGCGGTGCCGCAAAAGGATACCAACGAGCTCGCCCACCGACTTATCAAGAAATTCGGAAATCTGAAAGCCGTTTTTGACGCGCCGTACGAGGATCTGCTGAAAGTTCAGGGCGTCGGTGAAACGGTTGCGTCGCTTATTAAGCTTATTCCTCAGCTTGCCAGAAGGTACATGATCTGCAGCTCCGAGGACACTTGCCTGAATTCCACGGAAAAGGCCGGAAAATTCCTTTTGCCTTATTATATCGCGAGAAGAAACGAAACGGTTTTTCTTGTCTGCCTGGACACCAAATGCAAGGTGCTCTCGTGTCAGATGATTTTCGAAGGAAGCGTCAATTCGACGCAGGTCAACATTAGAAAAATAATCGAGACCGCTTTCAGGTACAACGCTTCCGGAATCATCATCGCGCACAACCACCCCGGCGGGGTCGCGCTGCCGTCCCCCGAGGACCTCGGCACGACGCAGAGAATACAGGAGGCGTTACGGGCGGTCGGGCTGCTTTTTATCGACCATATAATCGTCGCCGACGATGATTTTGTATCTTTGGCCGACAGCGGGTTTATCCGCAGAGTTTAAGTCAATAATTACTTAATATTCCTTTTCGGACACACCTTTTTTTGGGTGTGTCCTATTGCACAGGAACAGATGTTCTGTTATAATGCTTTCGGGGTGATAAAATGCCGGAGTTTAAGGTTGTAAGCGAATATGTGCCGTCCGGCGACCAGCCGGAAGCAATTGAAAAAATTGCAAATGGCGTCGAGCTGGGCTTTCAGGAGCAGACGCTTCTGGGCGTTACGGGTTCGGGGAAAACCTATACCATGGCAAAGGTGATTGAAAAGGTGCAGCGCCCGACCCTGGTGCTGGCGCACAACAAAACGCTTGCCGCGCAGCTTTGCTCCGAGTTCCGCGAGTTTTTCCCCGAAAATGCGGTCGAGTTTTTTGTCAGCTATTACGATTATTATCAGCCGGAGGCGTATATACCTTCGACCGATACCTATATTGAAAAGGATTCAAGCATCAACGAGGAAATAGACAGGCTGCGCCATTCCGCGACGTCCGCGCTTTTTGAACGCAGGGACGTCCTTATTGTTGCGAGTATTTCGTGCATTTATTCCCTGGGCAACCCGATCGATTACAAAAACATGGTCATTTCGCTCCGGCAGGGCCAGCAGAGGAACCGAGACGAGCTTCTGCGTAAGCTTGTGGAGATACAGTACGAAAGAAACGACATCGCTTTTGAAAGAAACCGTTTCCGCGTCAGGGGCGACACCGTCGAAATACGCCCGTCGTACACGGACGACTATGCCATAAGGGTTGAATTTTTCGGCTCGGAAATCGAGAGAATATCGGAAATAAACGTCGTGACGGGAGTGCCGCGGAGGCTGCTTTCACACGTCGCGATTTACCCCGCGTCGCACTACGTTACGCCAAAGGATCATCTGGACAGAGCGGTTATTGAGCTTGAAAGCGAGCTGACGGAGCGGGTCGCGTATTTTGAAAAAGAGGGGAAGCTTCTCGAGGCCCAGCGCATAAAGCAGCGCACTATGTACGACATCGAAATGCTCAGGGAGATCGGCTTCTGCTCCGGCGTCGAAAACTATTCGCGCGTGCTCGCGGGCAGGGCGCCGGGCAGCGCGCCGTTTACGCTTCTCGACTATTTCCCGAAGGACTGGCTCCTTATGGTGGACGAATCGCATGTCACTATGCCTCAGGCGAGGGGCATGTACCACGGCGACCGCGCGAGGAAGGAAGCGCTCGTGGAATACGGCTTCAGGCTCCCGTCGGCTTACGACAACCGCCCGCTGACCTTCGACGAGTTTACAGACCGGATAAATCAGGTGGTTTACGTCAGCGCGACTCCGTCGGAATACGAGAGGAGCCGCTCGTCGCAGATCGTGGAGCAGGTCATACGCCCGACCGGGCTTGTTGATCCGGTGATTTCCGTCAGGCCCGTCGAGGGGCAGATAGACGATCTTATAAACGAAATTAAAATCCGCACGGACAAAAACGAGCGTGTGCTTGTTACGACGCTTACCAAAAAGATGGCGGAGGATCTTACGGCGTATCTTGAGCAGTCCGGCATTAAGGTGCGCTACCTGCATCACGATATTGTGACGATCGAGCGTATGCAGCTTATACGCGACCTAAGGCTCGGCACGTTCGATGTGCTTGTCGGGATAAACCTTCTGAGAGAGGGGCTTGACCTGCCGGAAGTATCGCTCGTCGCGATACTCGACGCCGACCGCGAGGGATTTCTGCGCAGCGAGACGTCGCTTGTCCAGACCATAGGACGCGCGGCGAGAAACGCCGGAGGACAGGTAATCATGTACGCCGACCGCGAGACCGATTCGATGAAGCGCGCCATAAGCGAGACTAACCGCCGCCGCGCGCTGCAGATGAAGTATAACGAGGAGCACGGCATCATACCGAAGACGATCATTAAGAACGTGCGCGATATAATCGAGATTTCCGCGAGCGCGTCGGTAAGCGCGGCTATCGATCCGAACAAGCTCAAGAAAAAGGAAAAACAGAGAATGATCGACGAGTTGACGAAGGATATGAAGGAGGCCGCGAAAATGCTCGAGTTCGAATATGCGGCTGTTCTGCGCGATAAAATCAAAGAGCTTATGGGAGAAAAGAAATAATGCGGGACAATATTTTTATAAAGGGCGCGAGGGAGCATAACCTCAAGAACATTGACGTTGAGATACCGCGCGACAAGCTGACCGTACTGACCGGCATTTCGGGCTCGGGAAAATCGTCGCTCGCGTTCGACACGATATACGCCGAGGGGCAGAGACGCTATGTCGAGTCGCTTTCCTCATACGCGCGGCAGTTTCTGGGGCAGATGGACAAGCCTGACGTCGACTATATCGAGGGGCTTTCTCCGGCTATTTCCATCGATCAGAAAACGACGTCGAAAAACCCGCGTTCGACCGTCGGCACGGTGACCGAGATTTACGATTATCTGCGCCTTATGTGGGCGAGAATCGGCGTGATGCACTGCCCGAAATGCGGCAGGGAAATCAAGCAGCAGACAATAGACCAGATAATCGACCAGCTTATGCAGCTTAAGGTGGGGACGAGGCTTCAGATTCTCTCGCCCGTCGTGCGCGCGCGAAAGGGCGAATACCACAAGGTGCTCGACGACGCGCGAAAGAGCGGGTACGTGCGTGTGCGCGTAGACGGCTCGGTTTACGATCTTTCCGAGGAAATAAAGCTCGACAAGAATAAAAAGCACAACATTGAGTTTGTGGTCGACCGGCTTGTAATCAACGACGAGGTCAGAAAACGCATGACGGACTCGGTTGAGACCGCGGCGGGCATCTCGGGGGGGATCGTGATCGCGGAGCTGGTCGACGAAAACCGTGACCTTATGTTCTCGCAGAATTACGCCTGCGATATTTGCGGCATAAGCATTGAGGAAATGACGCCGAGAATGTTTTCCTTTAACAATCCTTACGGGGCGTGCCCGACCTGCACAGGCCTCGGGCAGAGGCTTGAGATCGACCCCGCGAGGATCGTTCCGAACCCTTCACTGTCTATCCTTGAGGGCGCCGTATGCGCTTCGGGCTGGTCTGGGACGGAGCCCGGAAGCATTTCAAGAATGTATTACGACGCGTTATCAAAAAAATTCGGGTTTTCGCTGAAAGCCCCTTTTAAGACGCTGCCCAAGGACGCCGTTAACGCCATCCTTTACGGAACCGGAGGCGAGAAGCTTGCGCTGCATTGGAAGAGGGAAGGCGGAGGAGGAAGCTATCAGCAGTCCTTCGAGGGTGTGATAAGGAACCTCGAGCGGCGTTACCGCGAAACGACGAGCGAATACTCGCGCGCGGAGATCGAGGAGTGCATGAGCGCCGTGCCGTGCCCCGACTGTCATGGAAAACGGCTTAAAAGGGAAGTCCTTGCCGTTACTGTCGGGGGGCTTTCGATCTCTGATTTTACGGATATGTCCGTAACTGACGCGATAGATTTTATAAAAGCGCTGAGCCTGACCGAAAAGGAACACATGATTTCGGACAGGATAATCAAAGAGATACTTGAAAGGCTCGGCTTTCTTAAAAGCGTGGGGCTTCAGTATCTTACCCTTTCGAGGGCCTCGGGGACGCTTTCGGGCGGCGAAAGCCAGCGCATAAGGCTGGCGACGCAGATAGGCTCGTCGCTTATGGGCGTGCTGTATATACTGGACGAGCCCTCGATCGGCCTGCACCAGAGGGACAACCAGAAGCTTCTCGCGACGCTTAAGAGGCTCCGCGATCTCGGAAATACGCTTATAGTCGTGGAGCACGACGAGGACACTATGTACGCCGCGGATCATATCATAGACGTCGGGCCCGGAGCGGGAATACACGGCGGGGAGATAGTCTGCGCGGGAGACGTCGAAGAAATCAAAAAATGCGAAACGTCTCTTACGGGCCAGTATCTGAGCGGGAAAAAAAGGGTGCCCGTGCCCGACAAACGCAGGCCGGGAAACGGTAAATTTCTTAAAGTAGTCGGGGCGTCGGAAAACAACCTCAAGAAGATCGATGTTTCCATTCCGCTGGGGACCTTTACATGCGTGACCGGCGTCTCGGGATCGGGCAAATCGTCGCTTGTCAACGAAATACTTTACAAAACGCTGGCGTCGGAACTCAACGGCGCCCGAACCAAGGCGGGCGCCTGCGAAGAGATTATGGGCATGGAATACCTCGACAAGGTCATAAATATAGACCAGTCCCCTATAGGACGTACGCCCAGGTCGAACCCCGCGACCTACACGGGGGTTTTTACCGACATACGCGATCTTTTTTCAAAGACGCAGGACGCGAAGGCACGCGGTTACGGGCCGGGCCGTTTTTCGTTCAATATTAAAGGCGGCAGGTGCGAGGCCTGCGGCGGCGACGGGCTTATCAAAATCGAGATGCACTTTCTTCCGGATATTTACGTGCCGTGCGATGTCTGCAAGGGGAAACGGTATAACCGCGAGACGCTGGACGTGCGCTACAAGGGCAAGAACATCTCGGAGGTGCTCGATATGACCGTTGAGGAAAGCACCGTCTTTTTTGAAAACATGCCGAAGATACAGAAAAAGCTGGAAACACTCAAAGAGGTCGGGCTTGGCTATGTCCGTCTCGGACAGCCGTCGACCACACTGTCGGGCGGCGAGGCTCAGCGCGTAAAGCTTGCGACGGAGCTTTCAAAACGCCCGACGGGGAAAACGGTATATATTCTGGACGAGCCCACGACGGGCCTGCATATCGCCGACGTGCACAGGCTTATTGAGGTGCTGCTTGCGCTTGTCGAAGGCGGCAACACCGTTGTCGTTATCGAGCACAATCTTGAGGTAATTAAAACCGCGGATTATATCATAGACCTCGGACCCGAGGGCGGCGACGCCGGCGGGCATGTCGTCTGCGTGGGAACGCCGGAGCAGGTTGCGGAAAACAAAGATTCCTTCACGGGAGAATATCTGAAAGCATATTTAACGAAATAGAATCTTGAGCGAAGTGCGGAATCGGGGGACAAACACGGATGAATATGCAGGATTTGCTGTATACGACCGGAGAATTCGCTAAAATATGCGGAGTAAAAAAGCAAACGCTTTTTTATTACGATGAAATCGGGCTTTTTTCACCGTGCAGGGTCAGCGCCAACGGGTACCGGTATTATTCCTATCAGCAGTTTGATATGTTCATGGCAATACAGGTACTAAAGGAAATCAATCTTTCGCTTGACGAGATT
>JAUZPW010000008.1 GCA_030705725.1 Bacillota bacterium | reverse complement strand
TTTCCGAACCATATGCCGAAGAAATAAATAAAAATCCACGGCAGCATCGGAAAGTAGTCCGTCGACATGAAGCTCCGGGTGTAAATTCCGAGCGCCCAAAGCCCTCTTATATTGTAAGGGCGGTTTAGTATCTGCCTGAAAACAAAAAACAGCGCTATAAATATAGCGGGATTCACCTTTTCAACAATCCGGTCGATCTGGCGTCCGAAAAAGCCGTATATCAGCGCCGCAAAGCCCAGAAAATGCAAAATGCCGAAAAGGACGAACGCACTGTTGTCGAAAATCCATGTGACAAGGGTGACCGCCGCCGCCGCAAGCAAAGTTTTTACCGCTCTTTTTTTGTTGCTCCTCGTAAACTGCGTCGACGCGCCCGACATTATTATAAAAAGCGAGGCGAAAAAAACCTCCAGCGAATTAACAAACGGATTGTAAAGGACGTAAGCGGGAAACGAGCAGAATGCGACAAGGTCGTAGAAAAAATGATAAACGACCATAAGCATAATCGAAACCCCGCGGCACGCGTCTATGATTTCAAACCGTTCTTTTCCCATTAAACGTTGAACCTGAAAAGCACGACGTCGCCGTCGCGCATGACGTATTCCTTTCCCTCAGACCTGACGAGGCCCTTTTCTTTCGCCGCCGTCATTGAGCCCAAGGCTATAAGATCATCGTAATGAATAACCTCCGCGCGGATAAAGCCGCGTTCAAAATCGGTGTGTATTTTACCCGCTGCCTGCGGCGCGCGGGTGCCTTTTTTGATCGTCCACGCCCTGACCTCGGGGGTGCCCGCCGTCAGAAACGAAATAAGCCCCAAAAGGCTGTAGCAAGCACCTATAAGCCGGTCAAGGCCGGATTCCGGCAGGCCGAGCTCCGACAGAAACAGCGATTTTTCCTCCGCGCTCATGCCGGAGATTTCCTCTTCCATGCGCGCGCAGATCGGAATGATTTCCGAATTCTCCGCGTCCGCGATTTCCTTTATGGCCTGGTATCTTTCATTCTTGTGGTAATCGCCCGCGAAGCCCTTCTCGTCCATGTTTGCGGCGTAGATCACAGGCTTGCCCGAAAGAAGGTCTAAGGAATCGAGAATCTCCTTCTCCTCCTCGGTGCATTCGATGGTTCTCGCTGAAGCGCCCGTTCCGAGATGCTCTTTGAGCTTTGTCAGAAACTGCGCCTCCGAAAGGTATTTTTTATCGCCCTTCGAGAGCTTCGCGGCTTTGTCGATGCGCCGGTCGATGATTTCCATATCGGATAATATAAGCTCGAGCGCGATTGTTTCTATATCGCGTTTCGGATCCACCGAGCCTTCCACGTGAACGATATTTTCGTCGTCAAAGCATCTGACGACGTGGACGACGGCGTCCACCTGCCTTATATGCGATAAGAACTTGTTTCCCAGCCCTTCTCCTTTTGAAGCGCCCCTGACAAGTCCGGCAATATCCAAAAACTCAACGACGGCGGGAGTAACCTTTTTGGGGCTGTACATTTCGGCCAGCCTGTCGAGCCTCCTGTCCGGAACCGGAACGATACCGACATTGGGTTCTATTGTACAAAACGGATAATTCGCGGCTTCCGCTCCGGCGTTCGTAATCGCGTTAAACAGCGTGCTTTTGCCGACGTTCGGCAGGCCGACGATTCCAAGCTTCATGTTTTTTACCTCCGAATGGGAATAAACTAGTTTATTATTATACACTAAAGGCGGCCGCGGGTAAAGTAAAGCCGCTCCTTTTTTGTCCGCAGTGCGAGAAATTAATAGATTTTTCATTTATTAGTTTTAATTTTAGTTTATAATAAGATAACCGGATTTTGAACAAGCGGGAGTGATACGCCTTGTCAAAGAAAATTCTGATTGTTGAAGACGACGTGAATATAAGGGAGCTTTTAAGGCTTTACCTTGAACGCGAGGGCTATGTAACTATACTTGCCGGCGACGGCGCGGAGGGTCTCAAAGCGTATAAGCTCAACCGCCCGGATCTTGTGCTTCTCGATATTATGATGCCGGTCATGGACGGCTGGCAGGTCTGCCGGGAAATCCGGCAGGACGGCAAAACTCCCGTCATAATGCTTACGGCCAAGGGCGAAACGTTTGATAAGGTCGCGGGGCTTGAAATGGGCGCCGACGATTATATCGTAAAACCTCTTGAAATGCGCGAGGTGCTCGCCCGGATACGCGCCGTGCTCCGCAGATACGAGCCGGAAGAAACCCCGAAGGTCCTGACCTTCGATAAGCTCGTTATAGATAAGCAGGCGTACGAGCTGACGGTAAACAACAGGCAGGTAGACGCTCCCCCTAAGGAAATCGAGCTTTTATATTTTCTCGCTTCGTCTCCGAACAGGGTTTTCACCAGAGCCCAGCTCTTGGACGACGTATGGGGCTTTGATTATTTCGGAGATACCAGAACGGTCGACGTGCATATAAAAAGGCTTAGGGAAAAGCTCGAGGGCGTCTCAAATCAGTGGGAGCTTAAGACGGTCTGGGGCGTGGGCTATAAATTTGAACTGAACGAAGCATAAAAGAGGCCGGGCAAGTGAAGAAAAAGGGCAGTCTTTTCGTTAAAAACTTTACTACATACGCCGCAGTTATTTTGCTGGGCTTCATAGTCCTTGCCGTCTCGTTTGTTCTGATAGCCGACAGATATTCCACGGCGGAAAAAATGGAGGCTCTCGATAAAGTGGCGCAGCGCGCGTCGAATACGACCGCCGTGATAATAAACAACTACTCCCCCGCGATCGAGAGCCTGTATGAGCTTTCCATGGCTCAGATGGCGGGAGACGCCGGAGCGACCATCGTCATATGCGATGTGACCGGTAAAATTTCCTACATTGCCGATTCCGACGGCTGCTATCCGCAGCGCTACATCGAAGCGTATCCCTCCGCGTTCAGCCAGCTTGTAAGAAACGGCAGCTACACTGAAAAGGGTACTTTCGGAGGGTTGTTTTCAGATAAAAGGTATATAATAGGCCTGCCGGTTATGAACGTTAGTACAGGCGGGTACTCGGGCGCGGTTTTCGCCGCCGCCCCCGTCGCATCCAATATAAATATGCTTCAGGATGTGTTCGGCGCGTTTCTGGCGGCCCTTTTATCCGTGCTTTTGGTAACGCTTATATTGTCCTATCTCATAACCGCAAGACTGACAAGGCCGCTGAAAACCATGGCAAACGCCGCCGTCAGCTTTGCAAGGGGCGATTTTACGATGCGCGTCCCCGAGGCGTTAAGAAACGACGAGGTCGGCGAGCTCGCGGTAAGCTTCAACAATATGGCGGCTTCAATGCAGAGCCTTGAAGAGCAAAGACGCGATTTTATCGCGAACGTATCTCACGATCTGAAAACGCCCATGACCACAATCGCGGGTTTTGTCGACGGAATGCTCGACGGCACCGTTCCCCGTGAAAAGTACAACGAATATCTTAAAGTGATCTCCGAGGAGGTCAAGCGGCTGTCGAGAATGGCAAACCGAATGCTCGACATGGCGAAATTTGAGTCCGGCGCCATAGTAATCAATAAAATTACCTTTGACGTCTGCGAGCTTGCAAGCAGGATAATCCTGAGCTTTGAGCAGGTCTTGAACGCAAGAAACGTCGAGGTAATAGTCAGTATGCCTTCCGAGCTTAAAATCCTGGCGGATAAAGACGCCATGGCCCAGGTCATTTACAATCTTGTCGACAACGCGGTCAAATTCGTAGACGACAAGGGCAGGCTTTCAATGTCGATTGCCGCCGTCGGCAATTTAATGCATTTCAAAATATCGAACACCGGGGCAGAAATTCCGATGGCGGATCAGCAGCATATTTTTGAACGGTTTTATAAGGTGGACCGTTCCCGGAATCTGAACAGGCAGGGGTCCGGCCTCGGCCTCTATATCGTTAAAACCATCATAAATCTCCACGGCGGGGATATAAAAGTTAAAAGCGGTAATAATGAAACAGAATTTTATTTTAAGTTTCCTATTTCCTGAGGCGTTTAAAAATAGTTTACACACTTTCATAATTTATTAACATCCAAACCATAGTTTGTACATTTTTTTTCGCGATAATGAACATGAAAATAATATTAATACGGAGTGATTAATATGGAGAACAACAATTACGATTTTGAATCGGAAGATAAAAATCGGGAGAATATAACCCCCGGCGCGCAGGAAAACCGTAACATACCGGAAGCAAACGTTCCCCCCGCCGTTCCGGAACCCCGGGCGAACAGCGACTACCATTACAGCTATACGGGGAATAAAAGTCCTGAGGAAAACCGCAAACAAACTAAAAAACGCGGTCTTTTCGTTTTCGCGTCCATTGTCATCGCGGCGGCGCTTCTGTTTACGGGTGCCGTCGCCGGAGTAACCGTAGTAGACTATTTCAGAAGCAACGAAATCAAGAGCAGCACCGGTAACGGCGGCGGCACGCAGCAAACCACCGACACCCTGCCCGAAAACAGCGTAAAGCTTCAGATCCAGGATTCCCCGGCGCCGGCAAGTCAGGTCGGGAGCGCCAATGCTTCCTCCGGTCTTGAAACCTCCCTGATTTCTGAAAAAGTAAAACCGTCGGTCGTTGGAATCGTCAGCGAAATCACGTCGGATATGAGCGCCACGGCGCAGGGCTCCGGAATCATAATGTCGCAGGACGGGTATGTAATTACAAACAACCATGTAATCGACGGCGCGAATAAAATTACCGTCATACTCGAAAGCGGCAAAAAATACAGCGCAAAGGTAAAAGGCAAAGACGCGAAAACCGATCTCGCGGTTCTTAAGATAGATGCAGCCGGCCTGCCGGCCGCGATATTCGGCAATTCCGATCAGCTCAAGGTTGGCGATAAGGCGGTCGCTATCGGCAATCCTATGGGAATGGAGCTGCAGGGCACCGTTACCCAGGGCATTATATCCGCTATAAACCGCAATATAACGGTAGAAGACCGCGTTATGACTCTGCTCCAGACTGACGCCTCGATAAACCCCGGCAATTCGGGCGGGCCGCTCGTAAATAAATACGGCCAGGTAATCGGCATAAACACGGTTAAAATCTCTGTCCAGAACTATGAAGGTCTTGGCTTCGCAATACCGATGAACACGGCAAAGCCCGTAATTGACGAGCTTATCGCCTACGGTTACGTAAAGGGACGCCCCGCAATCGGTATCAGCGGCAGAGATATGACCGAACGCGCGGCAAACTATTACGGAGTTCCTATGGGCGTATTGGTCGACACCGTGGATGAAAAAAGCGACGCTTACGCCAAGGGCCTCAGATCGCAGGACATTATTTACGCGGTTAACGGAAAAACAATAACTTCCATGTCCGAAATACAGTCGGTAAAGGAAAAAATGAAAGTCGGGCAGACGCTTACCCTCGGGATCTATCGCAACGGAAACAAGTTCAATATAACCATTAAGCTCGTTGACGAAGCCACTTTAGACAGCAGCAGCTCGAGTCCGCAGCAGATAACACCCGATATTCTGCCGACGCCTTAAGCTCCTAAAAAATCAACGGCCGCCCGGTTTATGGGCGGCCCTCTTTTTGCTTTTATCATGCACAACTTTTGAAATTCAAAATACATTAAATAATATGGGGACTTAAAAATACCGGCCTCGTTTTGTTTAAAGTAACAACAAAGATAATTGCTGTCCGACATTTTTTTAACTAGTTAACAAAATTTAAAATGTTTTTCAAAAGCTATTGCATTAAATATTAAAAAACGTTACTATTATATTACGACACGCGTACATTTGTTCTCGATATAAAGACATTTTGATTGATTTATCCTTTATTCGAAATATATGAGTCATTAAGGAGTAGGTATTATGGGTTTAAAAGTAGGGGTATTGGGAGTTGGACCGGTCGGCGACCGGCTCGTGCGTCTGCTTAACGAGCGAAAATTTCCTGTAGACGGAGATTTAAAGTTAATGGCGACTCACGAGCGGGAAGAAGTTCTCGGCGATAAACTATACCATGTACATAAAATCGATGAAAATAGTTTTAAAGGTCTCGACCTCGTGTTTTTTGCCGGAAAAGAAGGGGCAAAGGGCGCAAGCACCGAGTGGGGCAGAAAAGCTGTTAAAAGCGGCTGTATCGTAATCGATAACGGCGGCGATTTCCGCATGTACCCTAATTACCCGCTGGTCATTCCCGAAGTAAACATGGACGTTGTGACAAAAGACACGCGTTACATCTGCAATCCGAACTGTTCTACGATCCAGATGGTAGTAGCGCTCGCGCCTCTGCATAAGGTGGCGAGGCTGAGAAGAATCGTCGTTTCGACCTATCAGTCGGTCAGCGGCCACGGCGAGGCTGCGATTGAAGAACTAAAAAAAGAATCGGCGCAGATTCTGGCGGGTGAGACCGCCGAACAGAATCCTTCGATTTTCCCCAATCAGATAGCCTTCAACTGTATCCCTCATATCGATAAATTTCTTCCCAGCGGCTATACGAAGGAAGAAATGAAAATGATCAACGAAACCAGGAAAATCTTCGACGAGCCTAATCTCCTCATAAATCCGACGACCGTAAGGGTTCCTGTTTTCTACGGCCACAGCGAGAGCATAAACGCAGAATTCGAACTGCCCATGGAAAGGCAGGACGCGATAGAAATTCTGTCCGACCCCCAAAGATCTCCGGGCGTTGTCTGCATAGACGGTATAAACCCCGACCCTTCGGCAATCAATAACCGCTGCGATCCTAACGAATGTCAGTTCCCGACCACGGCGGACCTCGTAAAAGAAGAATATAAGGATGCCGTCCTCGTCGGCCGTATCCGCAACGACACAACCATCAAAAACGCGCTGAACCTCTGGTGTGTTTCAGATAACCTCAGGAAAGGCGCCGCGACAAACGCAGTGCAGATCGCCGAAGAGCTGCTCAAAAGAGGCCTGTTGTAATAATAGCCTCCGCCTGCTTGAGAGCTTTATTGTTCCGGGTTTTCGTTGACGCAGCGTATAAGGCTCCCTATGCTTTCGGTTATTTTTTGCGCTACATACGGGTTATTCATGGTGTAAATATGTAAACCCCGGGTTCCGCTCGTTATAAGGTCGACACACTGTTCAACGGCATAAGCTATGCCTGCGTCGCGCAGGGCCTCGGGGTTTCCCTCATAACGGTTCATGATCTTTGTGAATTTTACAGGCAGGCTGACGCCGCATAGTGAAACAATCCGTTCAATTTGTTTTTTGTTGATGACCGGCATAATGCCCGCCTGCACCGGGGCGCGTATGCCCGCTTTCTGGATTTTCTCCATAAAGCTGTAAAACAGCGAGTTGTCAAAAAAAAGCTGCGTAATCAGATGTGAAAGCCCGCTGTCCACCTTGTTTTTCAGATGAATAATATCCTCGTCAAGGCCGGAGGACTCAATATGCCCTTCGGGGTAACAAGCGCCTGCGATGTCAAAATCGCCGGCGTTTTTTATTACCGGGATAAGCTCGCTCGCGTATGTAAAGTCCGAGGCAGCTGCGCCTTCTACCCTGTCGCCCCTTAACGCGAGCACATTCGAGATCCCCTGCGAGCTAAGTTCCGAAAGAACGTTCAGCACGTCTGATTTGCCTGAATTAATACAGGTTAAATGCGCGAGCGGCTCTATATTGTAAACACGCTTTATTCTGGCGGCGATCTCAGAGGTCAGGTTTACACCGTTTGCATAGCCTCCCGCTCCGTAAGTCACGCTGATAAAATCCGGCTTCAGGTTTTTAAGGTTTTCAAGCGTGTCGTAAATCGTGTTAACGCCGCTTTCCTTTTTCGGGGGAAACACTTCAAATGACAGAACGCATTTTTTCGAGCCGAACAAATCCGAAATCTTCATGTCCGTTCCTCCCTCAAAGAAGTATACCTCATTATAGCACCTAAAAACGCGGTTTTCTATTCATAATGTGAGAATCCTTTCGAGCATAACCGCCATTTCGGCGCGCGTTACCATTCCGGCGGGATTCAATATAGCCCCGTTCCCCTGGATTATTTCCATTTTTATAAGCGAGCTGAGCGCTGTCTTCGCGTAGTCCGATACATTTCCCTTGTCGTTATACGCGTCAAGATCGGACGCGGAGCCGTCCTTAACGCTGATCCCCGAGGCGGAAAGCGCGCGTACGATAAAAACTGCCACGTCCTGCCTTGAAATATGGTTCGCGGGATAAAACCTCCCGCCGCTTCCCTTTGCCACGCCCAAACTTTTCGCGGCATTTACGGCGTCAAAATAAAAGCTGCTTTGGGGGACGTCTGAAAACCCGTCCGACGGACTTCCCGGCGCAAACTTAAGCGACCTGCACAGCATCAGCACAAACTCACCGCGCGTCGCATATTCCCCGGGCTTAAAAAGCCCGTCGCCGGTGTTAGTAATGACGTCGCATTCGCTAAGGTATTCTATCGCGTCGGCTGCCCAGGAAAACTGCCCCGCGACGTCGGTAAAGCCGCCCGGCGTAAGATTCTCGGCTTTCTTTACGGAAATCGAAATCTTGCCCGTGTAAACCTCGCCGCCGCTGCTGCACCCGATGTAAGATATCGTCACGGTTCCCGTATATCCGCTCTGCGGTATAAAGGTTACCTTCTCAAGGCGCGGCGAGGAATTTCTGTAATACTTTTCGCCCGCCGATATCTTCGTATCGCGGTCGTAGCCGTAATAAAGCGTGCCTTCTGTTGACGCGGGCAGCATAAACCTTACGTAGTCCAGGCTCCGATCCGTCGTATCGTCGCATTCCCTGTTGAAATCGCTTTCGGAGAACGTGACCCCGTCTTTGCCTTCGCATCTGTAATGTATGGTGTCGGCTTCTTTCGAGCCGCCCTCGACCTTGACCTTTATTCTTCCCGTAAAGGTTTTGCCGTCGTCGTTGTAGCCGGTGTATTTGATTGTCGCCGTCCCGATGTAATCCGTTGCAGGCAGAAACGAGATTCCCTGAATGGTCGGCGCTTTATCCACATAATACTTCGTGCTCCCCGAAACGCTCGTCTTCTTTGCGTCCTTTGCCGACGAGCTTATATAATTAAGCACGCCGTACGTCGACGACGGAGTCGTGAGAGTAACATAAATAAGGTCGTGGCGCGTCGCGTCTTCGCAGGCGTCCTTAAAGTCCTTATCCGAAAAAGCGACCTCCGTATCCTTGAAGGTTTCGTATTCTATATCGTCGGCGTCGCATTCTTCGCCGACCGTGATTTTGATAGTTCCGGAAAAAGAAACATTGTCTGAAGTATACCCGGTATATGAAATCTTTACGGTCCCCGAATATCCGCTTTCCGGCATAAAGGTCACCTTGCTGAGCGACTGCGTGTCGCTGTCGTTTTTGCTGTAATATTTTCTGCTTGAGGACACCTTCGATTCGTAGTTCGATACGCTGGTAAAATTGTAGTAAAGCTGCCCTGAGCTTGACGACGGCAGCGAAAATTTTACACAGCCGATATCCTGCGAGGTCGCGTCTCTGCACGCCTTTGAAAAATCACTGACTGAAAACGTGACCTTTGTGTCTTCCTTGGTTTTGTATTCAATCGTGTCCGGCGAGCCGCTCTCTATACTTATCTGAACGGTTCCGCTGAAAGAGGCGTTTGAGGCCGTATAGCCGGTATACGAAACCGATGTTGCGCCGGCATACCCTGTCGCCGGCACAAAGAATACGGAAGACAGTCCCGGCTCGCCGCTCGGATAATATTTTGTCGAGGCGGAAACCGCGGTTCCCTTGCTCGACGATGATGCGTAATTGCTGTAAAGTCCGCCCGTTTTCGAATCCGGAAGCTTAAACGTAACATAAGACAGGGCTTCCCCCGTAGCGTTCATGCAGGCGGCGCTGAAATCCGAGGCTCTTAAAGCCCCCGCCTGGCCGTGCCCCAGCGACATGCCAATATCGGACGCCTTGTCCGATCCCTTGACGTTTATCGTCAGCGTGCCTGAGCCGACAAGCGCCGGCGTAGCCTGAGAATCATATGCGTCGACAAGATACGAAACCGTTCCCGTTCCTGTCGGCTTAAAGGTCAGGCCGCCCCCCGACAGTGAAGACGCCGGGATCTGGCTTCCGAACTGATACTCGCTGCCGGAGAGCAAAAGAGCTCCGAAAGAAGGGTTGCTTCCCCTTAAAACCACTGAGCCGAGCGCCGTGCCGTCGTTAGCTCTGTAAGCTTTCCCGAAATCGCCGTAGCCTATTGCGGCGCTGCCCGGCAGCTTGGAATTAATTTCGACGGTCCCTGAAAAGCTCGGGGCGGTGTACGCTGCGCGAAGGACGCGGATGGTGTAGAGCGTCTTGTAAAAAGCTTCGTCGCCCGCCCGCTGGTATGTAACGGTCATGCCGACAGGGTCTCCGCCCACCGAGGCCATAGAGCCGGAGGCAAAGCTGGCGACCGCCGACGAGTAAACGGTGGTGTCGTAAGAAATATCTAGGCCGTCCGACAGGTCGACCTTATTTTCGTTTTTCGAATAAGCGTAAGGCACAGTCAGCACGGCGGATGTGCCTCCGGCGAGGTCCGCCGATGAAAGCGCGTCCCTATGGTTTAACTTCGTCAGCACCGCCTCATTGTCCGCGGCGGCGGCGTGGGCAGGCAGCAGGGCGGCCGAAAAAAAGGCCGCCAGAATAAAAGAGCCGATACGCTTTCCCAAAGCATTCATATCAACGCCCCCAATTTCAATATAGAATATATCCTATTATTATATATCGCGAAAAAGCAAATAAAAATAAGCTCTTTTGACTGAATACTTCATTATTTTCCTGTCGCGTAAGGGCATAAATCGTTTAGCGGGCACCGGGCGCACTCCGGATTCCTCGCCTTGCAAATATCCCGGCCGAAAGCGACAAGCCTGTGGCAGAAATCCGACTGTTCCGAAGGCTCTATTATTTTCTTAAGTTCAAGCTCCACTTTGTACGGATCGTCGGTGCGGCAGAAACCCAGCCTGTTTGAAATCCTGATGCAGTGCGTGTCCGCGACTATCGCGGGCTTTTTGTATATGTCGCCCAAAATAAGGTTCGCCGTTTTCCTTCCAACGCCGGGAAGCATCAGAAGCTCCGAAAGCGTTCCGGGCACCCTTCCTCCGAATCTTTCTATAAGCGCGGCGGCGCAAAGCTTTATATCGCGCGCTTTTGTATGAAAAAGCCCGCATGTGCGGATAATATCCTCAATATCCGAAAGCTCGGCCTCGGCTATATCCTTAAGCGTCGGAAACCGCGAAAAAAGGACCGGCGTCACCTTGTTCACACGCGCGTCGGTGCACTGTGCCGAAAGCCGGGCGGCAAAAAGCAGCTCGTAATCCTTCGCCGCGTCCAGCGAACAGGCGGCCGGATAATATGTCTTGAGGCGCTTTGTTATTTCTTTGGCTCTTTTGATTTTTTCCATGCTTAAACCTCCGGTAAACCCTATAAATTATATCATAAAGGTTGCTTTTTTCGATATAAAAAGATATAATTTCCCATATCATATTTGTAATCTAGCGGGAGGAAAATTCATTGATAAAGGAAATAATGGACTTTGTGGCAAAGAGCGACCCCGAGGTCGGAGCCGCCGTTAACAGTGAGTTTAAGAGACAGCGCCGGAACATCGAACTTATAGCCTCCGAAAACTTCGTAAGCGAAGCCGTAATGGCCGCGATGGGCACGGTGCTGACGAATAAATACGCCGAGGGCTACCCAGGGAAACGTTATTACGGAGGCTGCGACTGCGTTGACGTCGCCGAAAATATAGCGATTGAGCGCGTCAAAAAGCTGTTCGGCGCCGACCATGCCAACGTTCAGCCCCACTCGGGCGCTCAGGCGAACGCCGCGGTCTACTTTGCGCTTGTAAAGCCGGGCGACACGGTCATGGGAATGAGCCTCGCCAACGGCGGGCATCTGACTCACGGCAGCCCCGTCAATATTTCCGGGAGCTATTACAATATTGTGCCCTACGACGTCGATCCTATAACGCACAGAATCGATTACGACGGTCTCCGCGCTCTTGCGGTAAAGAATAAGCCGAAAATGATAATCGCCGGCGCGTCCGCCTATCCGCGCGAAATCCGGTTCGATATCTTCTCCGAAATAGCCAAAGAGGTCGGCGCCTACCTTATGGTCGACATGGCTCATATCGCGGGTCTTGTCGCGGCCGGTCTGCACCAGAGCCCCGTACCGTATGCCGACGTCGTAACGTCGACGACGCATAAAACCCTCAGAGGCCCCCGCGGAGGACTTATCCTCTGCAAAGAGGATCTCGCGAAGAAAATTGACAAAGCGATCTTCCCGGGCATGCAGGGCGGGCCTTTGATGCATATCATCGCGGCAAAAGCCGTTTGCTTCGGCGAGGCGCTCAAACCTGAATTCAAGGAATATCAGAAGCAGATTGTGAGAAATGCCAAGACCCTGGCGGATGAGCTTATGGCCCGCGGAATAAAGCTTGTCTCCGGCGGCACCGACAACCATCTCATGCTTCTTGACCTGCGCGGAACCGGCATAACGGGCAACGTTCTTCAGCACAGGCTCGACGAGGTTTATATCACGGTCAATAAAAACTCCGTTCCGAACGATCCGGAAAGCCCGTTTGTTACAAGCGGCATCCGTGTCGGAACCCCCGCCGTCACCTCGAGAGGCTTTGTGGAAGAAGACATGAAAAAGATCGCCGAGTTCATTCACCTAACGATAACGGATTTCGAAAACAAAGCGGATTATATCCGCGAAGGCGTTGGCTCCCTCTGCGAAAAATATCCGCTGTACTGAAAAATCCTGCCGTATTGAGCAAGCTCCCTCCGATAGTTTAACCGGGCTTATATGGCAAGGTGGTGAGATGTTTGTATAAGCCGCTTGCGGACCTTATACGCCCCGATACCCTTGACGATATCGTCGGGCAAAAGCATATACTGGGCGAAAACGGCGTTTTGCGCCGGATTATCGAGAGCAAAAACATACCAAACATGGTTTTTTACGGCCCTTCGGGCACCGGCAAAACGACGGTGGCCCGTGTGATCGCAAGTCAGACTAACCGCAAACTCTACCGCTTAAACGCGACCACGGCGTCTATTTCCGACATCAAAGCGATAATCGACGAGCTTGACACGCTGCTGACGCCCGAAGGCGTGCTTTTATATCTTGATGAAATCCAGTATTTCAATAAAAAGCAGCAGCAGTCGCTCCTCGAGTTTATCGAAAACGGAAAGATAACGCTGATAGCGTCGACAACCGAAAACCCTTACTTCTATGTTTATAACGCTGTTTTGAGCCGTTCGACCGTTTTCGAGTTTAAGCCCGTTGTGCCCGAGGAAATCCTTAAGGCCGTCGAGCGCGCGTTCAGGCTGTGGGCGGAAGCCAGGTCGCTGTCTCTCGAAATCGCCGACGGCGTTCCGGAATATATTTCATCCGCCTGCGGGGGCGACGTCCGTAAGGCGATAAACGCGGCGGAGCTGCTGCTTACCTCCGCGCCGTATGACGGCGGCGCGCTTTCCTTAAGCCTGGACGACGCGAAGCTCGTATCTCAGCGCTCCTCGTCCCGCTATGACCGCGACGGCGACGCCCATTATGATATTATGTCGGCTTACCATAAGTCCCTCAGGGGCTCGGATCCCGACGCGGCGCTTCATTACCTCGCCAGACTTCTCGAGGCCGGGGATCTACCGTCGGCGTGCCGCAGGCTTCTTGCCGCGACCTCCGAGGACGTGGGCCTCGCTTATCCCCAGGCAGTGGCGATTGTCAAAGCCTGCGTGGATTCCGCCTTGCAGCTCGGGCTTCCCGAAGCCCGTCTTCCGCTGGCCGAGGCCGTGATACTTGTGACGACGGCGCCTAAATCAAACTCCGTCGTGGTCGCAATCGACGAGGCTTTAGCCGACGTGCGCTCCGGAAAAACCTGCGACGTGCCCGACCATCTTAAGGACGCTCACTATGAAGGCGCAAAGAAGCTCGGCCGCGGGCTTACCTATAAATACCCGCACAATTACGAAAACAACTACGTAAAGCAGCAGTACCTCCCCGATCCCCTTAAAGACCGTGTATATTACCGCTGCGGCAAAAACAAGGCCGAAGAACAGGCCAAGGCTTATTGGGATAAAATCAAGGGAACAAAATAAAAAAGGAGACGTCAGCACCTTTGCCGCGTCTCCTTTTTTTCTTAACCGATAAGCTCGAACAGGAGTTTTTCAAACTGTACCCCTTCGATAGGATTTTCACCCGATCTCACCGTCAGCGCAGCCGATTTTTTAACGAAGTCGGCCGCCTTTTCAGCGCTTTTGGTCATTCCCAGCCCGTCAAGGTACGAGCCCAGGAAAACCGAGGCGAACAGATCGCCGGTTCCGGGAAAATACCCGTCGACACTGTCGTTGTAGAAAATATCCGTAACTCCCGAAATCGTGTTGCGGCAGGCGACGCCGATTTTTCCGTAAAGGAAGTCCATCCCCGTAATCACTATTTTTTCCGGTCCCAGGTCCGAGAGCTCGTCAAGCCATCCGCTCAGGTCGCTTTCGCATCCCGGAAGCTTAGAAGGATTATGTCCTCCGACGAGTATTCCGGCTTCCGTCAGATTAGGCGTGATTATATCGGCCTTTTTAGCAAGCTTCCTCATGCCGCTGCAAAGCTCTTTAGTGCATGTTTTGTAGCATTTTCCCCCGTCGCCCATCACCGGGTCGACAAGCACGACCGTGTTTTCGTCCTTAAACTCGTCGATAAACCGTGAAACGAAGGCGGTCTGCTCGGAGGAGCCGAGAAATCCGGAATAAATCGCGTCGAACCTTATGTTAAGCGATTTCCAGTGCCTTATATAAGCGTCAAAATCCGGCGTAAGATCCCTGAACGTATAGCCCTCTATCCCGGTATGCGAGGAAAGCACGGCGGTCGGAAAAGGCAGTACCTGCATTCCCATGGAAGAGAGCACGGCGATCGCCGTCGTCATTGAGCTTCTCCCGAATCCGGAAATATCGTGAATCGCCGCGACGCGGCGCGTTTTTAAGTCCATTTTGTATCTTCCTTTCAGAATTTTATGTTAATGCCAATTATCCTGCTTGTCAAGAATTACAGAATAACCGCTCGGACAAACATCATATAATTAATTGGGCCTAAAAGGGCTGAAAAAACCCTGCCCGAAGAAAAGGCTCCAATTTCCCGAAAGCGGTTTTTAATAAACTCTGCTGCCCGGATACGGAGGAAATAATGAAAAAAGCAAAAAAATTCATCTCTTTATTTATGCTCGCGGCGCTTATTTCCGCGCCGTTTTTAACCCGTGTAAACGCAGAATCGGTCTCGCCCTCTCTCGAGCTCCGCGGCGTCTGGATATCGACCGTCTTAAACCTCGATTATCCCTCGTCCCCGACCGAGGATGTCGCGGCGCTTAAGAAAGAAGCGACGGAGGAGCTAGATTACGCGCAGAAAAACGGTTTTAACGCGGTGTTTTTTCAGGTGCGTCCCGCCTGCGACGCTTTTTATAAGTCATCAATTTTTCCGTGGTCTTCATATCTGACCGGGGACCAGGGAAAAGCTCCCGGCAGCTTCGACCCCCTCGAATTTTATGTTTCCGAAGCCCATAAAAGAGGGCTGCAGCTTCATGCCTGGATTAACCCGTTTCGCGTGACAAAGTCAAAAGAAACGCTTTCGAGCCTTGCCAAAAGCAATCCCGCCCGCAAAAACCCGTCGTGGGTCGTAACGGGCGCCGACGGGAACCTTTACCTCAATCCCGGTATACCGGAAGTGCGCGCGCTTGTGGTAAACGGCGTTTTGGAAATAATAAAAAGCTATAAAGTCGACGGAATACATCTCGACGATTATTTCTATCCGTCAAAGAACTTTAACGATGCCGACGCTTTCAAAAAGTACGGCGCCCACGCGAAAAATCTTGATGAGTTTCGCCGCAACAACGTAAATCTTTTAATTAAGAACCTCGGCGCGGCGATAAAAAAAGCGAACTCCAAAGTAAGCTTCGGCGTCAGCCCGTCCGGCATATGGGCAAATAAAAAAAGCCTTGAAGACGGCAGCGATACAAGCGGCGGGCAAAGTTATTTCGACAGCTACGCCGATTCAAGGAAATGGGTAAAAGAAAAATGGGTGGACTATATAGCCCCGCAGATTTACTGGAACATCGGCAAC